>DNMS01000026.1:0-2827 GCA_003488105.1 Rhodospirillaceae bacterium | reverse complement strand
CGGGCCCTTCGCCCTGAGACAACTGGCCGAGGCCACGGGTGCAACCCTGGGCCCGAACACGTCTGGCGACCTGTCGGTTGTTGATGTCATGCCGTTATCCACGGCGGGCGAGGGGCACCTGAGCTTCATCGACAACCGCAAGTATCTGGATGCGTTCCGTACTGCCAAGGCCTCCGCCATTCTGGCGGTTCCCAGCCTTGCGGATCAGGCGCCAAAAGGCGCCGCCCTGTTGCTGAGCGATGATCCGTACCGCGCGTTCGCCATGGCGGCAGCGCATTTCTATCCGCGGCCGCCGATTGAACCCGGTATCCAATCCGGTGCCCATGTCGCCGCCGGCGCGGAAATCTCGCCGGAAAGCCGCATCGAGGCCGGCGCCGTGGTTCAGGACGGTGCCGTGATCGGTGCGGGAACCGTGATCGGCCCGGGCGCCGTGGTCGCGCACGGCGTTACCGTCGGCGCGGATTGCATCATCGGGGCCGGTGTTACGTTGCAATATTGCCTTGTTGGGGACCGCGTCATCATCCATCCGGGCGTGCGCGTGGGGCAGGACGGATTCGGCTTCGCACCGGGGGCGGCGGGTCATCTGAAAGTGCCGCAACTGGGCCGGGTCATCATTGAATCGGATGTCGAAATCGGCGCCAACACGACCATCGACCGGGGGGCCGGGCCCGACACGGTGATCGGCGCCGGAACGAAGATCGACAACCTGGTGCAGATCGCCCACAACGTGCGGATCGGACGGGGGTGCATCCTCGTCAGCTTCGTCGGTATTTCTGGCAGTACCCATATCGACGATTTTGTTATTATCGGCGGCCAGGTCGGCATCGCCGGTCACTTGACAGTCGGCACGGGCGTGCGTATTGCGGCCCAAAGCGGGGTCATGCGCGACGTGCCGCCGGGGGCAACCATTGGCGGGTCTCCCGCCAAGGACAGGCGCGAATGGATGAAGGAATTGGCGACATTGTCCAAGTTGGCCAAGAAGAAAGGAGACTAGGGGCGATGGATTCCGAGGCAAGAACGGAAACCATGGAAATCGATATCAACCGGATCATGGAAATGATCCCGCATCGGTATCCGTTTCTTTTGATCGACAAGGTCATCGATGCAATCCCGGGCACGAGCGGCACGGGCATCAAGAACGTGACCATCAACGAACCCTTCTTCCAAGGCCATTTCCCCGGCCATCCGATCATGCCCGGCGTGCTGATCGTCGAGGCCATGGCGCAGACGGCAGGCGTGCTGGTCATGGCCGGGCTGACCGACGCCAAGGATGCCCTGGTCTACTTCATGACCGTGGACAGCGCCCGGTTCCGCAAGCCCGTGGTACCCGGCGATTGTGTCCATATCCATGTCGAACTCATCCAAAACCGGGGCGACGTGTGGAAATTCAAGGGCAAGGCCGTCGCCGACGGCGTTACCAAGGCGGAGGCCGTATTTGCGGCCATGATCGTGAGACAAAAATGACCGACATTCATGCGGCGGCGCAGGTTCATTCGAATGCCGAGATCGGCAGCGGGGTCAAAATCGGCCCGTTCTGCGTTGTCGGGCCCGACGCGGTGCTTGAAGACGGTGTTGAACTGCTGTCCCACGTCGTGGTCGAAGGGCACACCCGCGTCGGCGCCCACAGCCGCGTGTTCCCTTTTGCCTCCCTGGGCCATGCGCCCCAGGACCTGAAATTCAAGGGCGAAGTATCCCGCCTGGTGATCGGCGCCAACACGATCATCCGGGAACACGTGACCATGAACCCCGGCACCGAAGGCGGCGGCCTGGAAACCAAGGTCGGCAACAATTGTCTGTTCATGGTCGGCGCCCATGTCGCCCATGACTGCCAGGTTTCCGACAACGTGATCCTGGTCAACAACGCCACCCTGGCCGGGCACGTGTCGATCGAGGAATGGGCAATTGTCGGCGGCCTGTCGGCGGTCCATCAGTTCGTGCGCATCGGCCGCCACGCGATGATCGGCGGCATGACCGGCGTGACCCAGGACGTGATCCCTTACGGTTCCGTCACCGGCAACCGGGCCAAGCTTGAAGGGTTGAATTTGGTCGGTCTCAAGCGCCGCAGTTTTGATCGCGAAACGATCCACGCCCTGCGCCAGGCTTATCGACTGATCTTCGCCCAGGAAGGCACCATGGCCGAACGCCTGGACGATGTCGCAAACCTGTTCGGCGATAACCAGCCGGTCATGGAAATTGTCGAGTTCATTCGCTCCGATTCCTCACGTTCCATCTGCCAGCCCCTGGTGGAGGATGCGGCCTAGCTTGCCCCGGCTTGGGATCATCGCGGGCGGTGGGCTGCTGCCCGAGATTCTCGTGCAACGCTGCCATGCCGCCGGCCGGCCTGTGTTCGTGGCTGCGTTGAAGGGGCAGGGGGACGCCGGCCGGTTTTCCGGCACCGAGGTCGAGACGTTCCGCCTGGGCGCCGTTGGCGGCATCATTAAACGCCTGAAATCCCTGGATATCACCGATATCGTGCTGTCCGGCGCCGTGCAGCGACCGCGGGCCACCGACCTGATCCCGGATCTGTGGTCGGCCCGGTTTCTGGCCCGTACCAAGGCCCTGGGGCGGGGCGATGACGGGCTGCTGACAGCCATTCTAACGGCGCTTGAGGAGCAGGAAGGATTCCGGGTCCTGGCCCCCCATGACCTGGCGCCGGATCTGGTCACGCCGGCGGGAACCTTGGGCGTTCAGGCCCTGTCCCGCAGCATGGCCGCCGATCTTGCCGCCGGAATCATAGGTGCCCGCGACCTTGGCCGCCGCGACGCGGGCCAGGCGGTGATTGCCGCCGGCGGCCGCGTGGTGTGCGAGGAAGGTCCGCAAGGCACCT
>DNMS01000025.1 GCA_003488105.1 Rhodospirillaceae bacterium | reverse complement strand
ACGAATTTGTCGATGTGTTCACCCGCACCGTCCTGGGCGTGTGAACACATCGACAAATTCGTCATAGCTGCCGAACGTCGCGTCGATGCGTTTCGCCAGATCGCCATCGGGCCTGCCCCCGCCGTCCGGGCGCAGGCAGCGCCAAAAGAACGCATGGTTCCACGCCTGCGCCGCGTTGTTCAGAAGGTCCCGCTGATGGGCATTTTTGGCGGCCTGCTGAATGATCTGTTCCAGCGGCATGTCGTCCATGCGGATTTCCTTGGCCAGGACCTTGGCCTTGTCCACATAGGCGCGGTGATGCCGCCCGTGGTGGGCTTCAAGGGTCGCGCGCGACATATGCGGCTCCAACGCGTCATAGGCGTAAGGAAGGCTGGCATGGGTAAGCTGCATACGGTCGTTTCCTTCGGTCTAAGGCGCGCTTCCTACCCGGAAGCGGCACCTGCACATCTCTGCGGGGTGACCTGAAAAGGGTACGACTTGACTTTTATATCTTGCAAACGATTAAATTTTGCCGATTAAATCGATAGTGTCGATATAATTTTGACCACATGGTCAAGGAGCCCTCCGTGGATACCGAACTCGCCCGCACCTTTCTGACCGTGATCGACGCCGGCAATTTCATCGGCGCGGCGGACCGCCTGCACGTCACCCAGTCGACGGTCAGTGCCCGCATCCATTCCCTGGAAGAACAGCTGGGCTGCAAGCTGTTCGTGCGCAACAAGGCCGGGACGGCCCTGACCCCGGCCGGGCATCAGTTCCAGAAACACGCGGTCGTGCTTGTGCGCACGGTCGAACACGCCCGCCAGGACGTCGGCATCTCGCGGGGCTACCGGGCTGCGCTCACGGTGGGGGGGCGGTTCGGGCTGTGGGAACGCCTGTTGCTCCGCTGGCTGCCGTTGATGCGCGAAAGCGCCCCCGACGTTTCGGTCCGCGCGGAGATCGGGTTCGAGGCCGAGCTTATGCAGGGCCTGATCGAAGGCCGCCTCGACATCGGCGTCATGTACACGCCGCAAAGCCGCCCGGGCCTGACCGTCGAGGCCCTGATGGAGGAAAGCCTGGTCATGGTTTCGAGCCGGCCGACGGCGCGGGCGGAACCGGATGCCGATTATGTCTATGTCGACTGGGGGCCCGAATTCTATGCCAAGCACAATGCGCGGTTCCCCGAATTCGTGGGGGCCGGGATCACCGCCAACATCGGCTGGCTCGGCCTGCAGCATGTGTTGCAATACGGCGGGTCCGGGTACTTTCCGATCCGCCTGGTACAGCCTTACCTGCAGGATGGGCAGCTGCACCGGCTGCCCGATGCGCCGACCTTTCCGTTGCCCGCCTACCTGGTCTATTCCAGCGACGCGGACCGGCGCCTGCTGGAACCGGCGCTTGAAGGCATTCGCCGGGTCGCCGCGGAAGCCGCCTGACGCCCCGGCGGCGCGTCGTCACTCCACCGCAATCAGCTTTCGAATCATGTCCTTGCTGGAGATGAGATCCGCCAGCGTGTGCCGCCCGAGGCTTTCGAAGAATGCCTTCTGCGCCTCGGCAAGGGCATTGCTGAGAGAGCAGAACGGCGACAACCGGCATTCGATGGCCGCGCAGTCGATCAAGGGGGTTGTCCCCTCAAGCCGCGCCATAACGTCGCCGACATTGATCTGATCCGGCGGGCGGGCAAGCTCCATGCCGCCGCCCTTGCCCTGAAAGGTATTGATGAAGCCGGCCTTGCCCAATTCGTGAACGACCTTGCGCAGATGTTCGTGCGAAATGTTGAAATAGGCGGCGATCTTGGACAGCGTGCCCCGCTCGTCGGGACGCGCCGCAAGATACAAAAGAACGCGCAGGGAATAATCTGAATGGCGGCTTAAATGCATGCGCCGGATTATAGATCACGCAAGAGGATGCCGCCACTCGCAACACCCGCCCTCCGCCGGAGCGGGAACGCCTAGGGCGGCGCCGGGCGCTCTCGCACCCGGTGCCGCCGTTCGGCTGGGGAGACACCGTGGATCAAAAGCGGTCAGCGGCGAAGCTCCGGGAATGTGCCCTCATGTTCGGGAACGTCATGGATCCCCAGCCCCTTGGTCATGCTTTCCGAATAATAGAAATCGGCGTCGTAGGCCTTGTCCTTCCAGACGTACCAGTCGTCGGTTTTGATGCCTTCGTACTCGATGACCAGGACAGACCCGCCCGGTGCCTTGCCGTTGTTGGAGGTATGGTGCTCGATATGGTCATGGGCGATCCAACGCCCGGGGTTATTCATGCGCATGATGACGTCGTAACGCTCCCCTGGGCTCAGGTGAATGACGTCTGCCTCATAGGGCGAAGCCAACGGCAGGCCGTCCTTATGGGTGACCAGCATGTCATGGCCATGCGGGTGGAACGCGACATCAAGCGTGGCGGCGATCAGGCGCAGACGCAGGACGTCGCCCTTCTTGACCCTGAGCGGCTGCGTCGTCGGGAAGGATTTTCCGTTGATCGAGAAATACGTGATCGGCTCGCCCGGATGCCCCCCCTTCCCGTATTCCTGCGCGACCTCCGGGTTCCAGCCGGAGAACATCAGGATAGCGTCCTTGGTGACTTCCTTTTCGATGGGGATCGGCTCCTTCGGATCGATGATGAAGGGGCCCCACATGGCCCGCAGGCCCACGTGTTCGGGAACGTTGACGTGGCAGTGGTACCAAAGGGTGCCCACCTTGTCGGCGACGAAGCGATAGGTGAAGCTTTCGCCCGGCTCGACCGCCTTCTGCGTCACATTGGGCACACCGTCGCTGCGCCAACTGTTGGTCTGGTACATGCCGTGCCAGTGAATGGTATGACTGAGGGTTGTGTTGTTGGTCACCGTGACCTCGACGTCGTCCCCTTCCTTCACCCGCAGCAGCGGGCCCGGGACTTGCCCGTTGTAGGCCCAGACCTTGTATTTCAGGCCCGGTGCGACATCGATGGATACTTCCTCGATCGTCATGTCGAAATGGCGGGCCTCGGCCCAGGCCCCGGCGGGCAACAGCCCCCCCAGCGCCAAGGCAAGGATGAGCACTCCTAATCTTTGCATGTCACGTTCTCCTATTTGGCGCCGGCGCAGCAAAGCGCACGCAGGTAGGCGACCACGTCGTGGATTTCGGCATCGGTCATGTTGCCGTCCCAGTTGGGCATCAGGATCGACTTGTTGACCGCCTGACCGCCTTCCTTGATGGCCTTGAACAGGTCGTCGTCGGTGCGGGCCGACATTTCCGCCCGGTCCCGGTGATTGCGTGGTTGGACTGAAAGCTGGGGGGCGTTGATGCCCTTTCCGTCGCCGGACAGGCCGTGGCACTGGGTACAGTAGACCCGGTAAAGGGTTTTGCCCTGCGCCGCGTCGGCGGCCGGCGCCGGCCGCGGATAGAGGATCGATCCGCACAAAAAGACAGCCAGTATGAAAAGCTTGTTCATTTCGCCTTCTCCGGTTTTTCGCCGATGGTCCGCAGGTAATTGGCCAGCTTGTGAATCCCGGCCGTGTTCAGATGCTTGTTCGGCATCAGAGTCCGAGGTTCCCAAGCCGCCGGGTCGCGGATGTAGGACACGATGAACGGCGGCTGGAGACGCTGCCACGCGGTATGGAGCTCGGGGCCGGAAAAGCCCCCGTACTTGGGCGTATCCTTGTGACAGCCGCTGCAGCCCTTGAACTTGACGAAGTCCATGGCTCCGATCCGGGCCGACACGCGGCCGGGGGTGTAGTCCTCTTTCGCCAAGAGGGCCGTATTCGGTGTCAGGGTCATCAGGTAGTCCGCGATCTGCTTCGCCGCCGGCGCATCGACCGCCGGGTGGTCGGACAGGGACGCCGCCTCAACGGCATCCCCCTCCGGCCCCTTGGCGGCATGGTCGGGGGCGAAGTCGCCCGCCGGCCGAATGCGCGTGGGTTTCTGCAACCAGGCTTCCAGCCAGTCCCGGCGGAACTTGTTGCCGGCGAAGAAAAGAGGCGGCCCCTTCCGGGTCTGGCGCACCGCCAGATCAGGGCTCGCCGGCCCTGACATCTGATGGCACACCGCACAGTCCTTTTGGATACTCGCCGGCGCCTCGGCCGCCGGGGCCGAGGTCATGGACAGCGCGGTCATCAGGGCCGCGCCGCCGAGTGCGATAACCTTTCGCATGGAGTGCTCCTGTTCTCAGCGCAGAATGAGATTGCCGTTTTTGCCCTTGTCCGGATTCGCGTCCTTGAAGTTCATCAGCACGGAGATCGCGCCGTTGAGAGCGTGCTTCATCCGGTGGTCGACAATGGCGTTATTGGTCGCGCGGTCGGCCGGCGGAACGATGTCGAAGGTCATGGCATGGGCCGGGGGCACTTCGGCCGTTTGCAGGCTGTAACGCAGGTTCTTCGGATTGCCGTTGTCCCACACCCGGTCCCAGATACCGGCGATCGGATGGAACGCCGCCGCTTCGTTGATCATCGCATTGACGAAGAAAATGCGGACACGCTCGCCGGGTTTCGCTTCCAGGGTCAGGGCCGCGTTGGGATCGTGCACCGGGTCGTAATGGAACAGCTTGCCGTTCACCAGCGTGCCGACCCATTGCTTGTTCATCGCCCGGTCCTGGGCGCTGGTGCCGTCCTGGAACAGATCGCCGTGGACCAGGACGTATTCGCGGTCCGGCTTGGGATAGGCATCCGAATAGCCTTCCTTGGGATCGACGATGATCACGCCGTACATGCCGCGCGAAATATGCTCGGCCATGGAACTGGCGCCGCAGTGATAGATGAAGACGCCGGGATGGTTCGCCTTGAACGTAAACTGCTTGGTGTCGCCGGGACGGACTTCCAAGAACTCATCCAGGACATCGACGACCGCGGCGTGGAAATCCATGGAATGGCTGTTCTTGTTGGTCTTCTGATTGAGGAGCGTGAAATCGATCTCGTCGCCTTCCGTCACGCGGACCAGCGGGCCGGGCACGGTACCGCCGAAGGTCCACATGCGTTGCGTCGTGCCCTTGTTGTCGATCGGCAGTTCTTTTTCGATGACGGGGATGTCGACCTTCACCGTCTTGGCGGCGGCGGGCGCGGTGATCGGCGAAAACAGCCAGGCCGCGGCCAACCCAAGGACCCAGGCACGGCGTGCGTTATTACGCAGGAAATTCATAGATACCTCCATAAAGATGTTTTATTCACACATGTTAAATAGCTTTCGTTTTCATGGATGTCAAATACATGTTAAACGGCCTGTCTGACGTCAGCGCCCATAGGGCAGATTGAGGGGTTTGCATAACGGAGGATTTTTGGCTCATCGTAGAGACCCGCGGGGGAGCGCAGATGAGACAAATCCATGGCTGCAAAAGACACCGCCGAGGCCGCATTTAGCGACCAAATATGCAGGTCGTGCAGGCCGTCGACACCAGACCGGTCCAACGTTCGGGGTAAGCTGATGAACAGCTTCTCAAACAATCCGTGTGGAGGATCCGGTTAAAGGTGGCGTGGCCCAAGCACGTTCCCAAAGCGGGCCGCAGACGGGATCACAAGAGCATTGACGTATATATTGATGGCCAATATATTGCCCATCGTAATACCCTTGTTCATTCACTGTCCCGGTAGAGCCATGCCCCGATTAGCCCCCGTCCCGCCGCCAGAGATCGACTACACCGATCCCGTCTATTGGAACGGGCTGATCAAGATGAGCCTGTCGAAGTTCTTCATCCTCTGCGTCCTCAATCGGCGCCCCATGCACGGCTACGAGATATCCAAAGCCGTGGAAGATACGACACAGGGCTGCTGCTCGCCGACTCCGGGCGCCCTCTACCCGGTCCTGAAGGAGTTCGAGAAGGGCGGCTATGTCACCGTCCGCGAGGAGGTCGTGAGCGGACGCATGCGGAAGATCTACACGATCACCGACAAGGGACAGACCGCATTCCAAGTCGCGGTAAAAGCCTGGGCCGAGGTCGGCGCCTGCGTTTCCGCCAACAGCGAAGGGATCTGCCGGGCCGAGGACTGCTGCTGATCTTTTTTGATCCTTTTATATCACCCATCAATGCATGGAACGTCAGACAAGGACCCTCGTCATGCCCGCTTCTTCACCTCGGTCAAAACTTCCCGTCGCGATCATCGGCGCCGGCCCGGTCGGCCTCGCCGCCGCCGCGCACCTCCACGAATACGGCCTGCCCTTCATCATTCTGGAAGCCGGCGTCGAACCGGGTGCCGCCATGCGCCAATGGGGTCACGTGCGCCTATTTTCGCCATGGCGCTACAACATCGACAAGGCCGCCCGCAGCCTGCTGGAAGACGCAGGATGGCAAGCGCCCGATCCCGACGCCCTGCCCACGGGCAGCGAGATCATCGACCGCTACCTGGCGCCGCTCGCCACCCACATGGCGATCCGCCCCCATCTGCACCTCGATGCCAGGGTCACCGCCCTTGGCCGCAAGGGCATGGACAAGGTCCGTTCCGAAGGGCGCGCCGAGCGGCCGTTCGAAATCCGGCTCGCCGACGGCACCTCCCTTGACGCCACCGCGGTGATCGATGCTTCCGGCACCTGGACCGCGCCGAATCCCATGGGGGCCGGCGGCCTGCCCGTACCCGGCGAAGCCGATTGCGCCGACCGTATCACCTACGGCATTCCCGATGTGCTGGACCGCGCCCGCGCCGATTATGCCGGCAGGCGCACGTTGGTGGTCGGCAGTGGCCATTCGGCCTTCAACGTGCTGCTCGATCTGTTGGATCTGATGGATGCCGAACCCGGGACGGAGATCCTCTGGGCCGTGCGCCGCGATACCGGCGACATGTTGTTCGGCGGCGGCGCCGTCGACGCTCTGCCGGCCCGGGGTGACCTGGGTGTTCGAACGCGCGCAGCCGTGGACTCGGGCCGCCTGACATTGCTCCGCCCCTTTTCCGTGCGCGCCGTGTCGCGCAACGGGGACGGCCTTGACGTCGTCGGCGACCTTAACGGCGCCGACGCGCGGCAACAGGTCGACCGCATCGTCGTCGCCACCGGCTTCCGCCCGCAGCTCGACATGCTGCGCGAGGTGCGTCTGGGCCTCGATCCCTGGCTTGAGGCCGTCACCGATCTGGCGCCGCTGATCGACCCCAACCTTCACAGCTGCGGCACCGTGCGCCCCCACGGCGTGCGCGAACTGAGCCACCCCGAACCCGATTTCTTCATCGCCGGGATGAAGTCCTACGGCCGCGCGCCGACATTCTTGATGACCACCGGCTACGAACAGGTCCGCTCCATCGCCGCGTCGCTCGCCGGCGACCATGAAGCGGCGCACCGCGTCGAACTGGACCTGCCGGAAACGGGCGTATGCAGCCTGCCGGGCGTGGCCGAGGAATCCTCCTGCTGCGGCGGTCCGGCACCCGAAGACGTCGACGCCTGCTGCGTCCGCGACATGGACGCCAAGGCCGCCGGCGAGGAGGGCTGTGGGTGCGGCCCCGGCACGGCCGCAGGCGCCTAAGGGCTGGCGGGATCATGGCGACCAGCCGCAGAGCCGTCATCATCGCCGTCGGCGCCGGGCAGACGCTCGGCTGGGGATCGACCTATTACCTGCCCGCGATCCTGGCTGGCCCCATGGCGGCGGAGATCGGCGTCACAACGGGACTGGTCTATGGCGCCTTTTCCGCGGCCTTGATCCTGTCTGCGCTGCTTGGCCCGATCGTCGGGCGCCGGATCGACAAACTGGGTGGGCGTGACCTTCTGTGGGCGGCGAACCTCGTGTTCGCCGTCGGTCTGGGGATGCTCGGCCTGGCCGAGAATACCCTCGGTCTGTTCGTCGCCTGGCTCGTCATCGGCGTCGGTATGTCCATGGGCCTTTATGACGCGGCCTTTGCGACTCTGGCCGGCCTTTACGGCCGCGACGCCCGGGGTGCCATCACCGGCATCACGCTGATGGCCGGGTTCGCCAGCACCATTTGCTGGCCGGTCACCGCCGTCATGGAGGCGGAAATCGGCTGGCGGGCCGCCTGTTTCGCCTGGGCCGCCGCCCATCTGGTTATCGGCCTGCCGCTCAACCGGCTGTTCGTGCCGAAAGGAAACGGCGCGCCGGCCGGTGGAGAGACTGCCGGGGAAACTCATCAATCCGCGGGACCGGGAGAGCCCCCCAAATTCGCCGCCGCGATCCTGGCCTTGGTCTTCGCGATTACCTGGTTCACCAGCACCGCCATGGCGGCCCATCTTCCCCGAATACTGCAAGAGGCCGGGACCTCTCCCGCCGCGGCGATCGCGGCGGCGGCCCTGGTCGGTCCGGCCCAGGTCGCGGGCCGGCTGCTTGAATTCGGCTTCTTGAAGAATTTCCACCCTTTGCTGTCCGCGCGGCTGGCGGCGCTCACCCATCCCCTGGGCGCGGCTGTGATCCTGGCCGTCGGGGCGCCGGCCGCATCCGCCTTCTCCCTGTTGCACGGCGCCGGCAACGGCATCCTCACCATCACCAACGGAACGCTGCCCCTCGCCATCTTCGGAGCAGTGGGATACGGGCGGCGCCAGGGGTTGCTGATGGCACCGGCCCGCTTTGTCCAAGCCGGCGCCCCCTTCCTGTTCGCCCTCGCGATCGACCACCTGGGCGCCGCCGCGCTTATGCTTTCAGGCGGGCTGGGGCTCATCTCTTTCGCGGCGTTGATGATGTTGCGGGCACGGTAAACCACTTCCGTATTCGGCCGATGGGATCTACCCGGCTAGGTTTAGTTAGATCGAATCATCAGGCCCGAGTTTGCATTGCGCGGTGTCTCCGGTTTCCACCTGCAACGTGACATGGGTAATCGAGAAGCCACAGGCCAACAGTACCTTGTTTCCACCAGCTTTCCCTAGGTTGCCCCTTGGTTTTTTTTCGGCTGGGCAGCGGACAGCAAAAAGCCCCCTAACCGTATGTTTTAGGGGGCTTTTTTGTTTGGTTGCGG
>DNMS01000078.1 GCA_003488105.1 Rhodospirillaceae bacterium | reverse complement strand
TCGCGCGGGCCGGGGTTTTGCGTTGAGCGGTGAATTGGGTGTTACGCGGGCGGCGGTCAATCGCAAAACCCCGGCCCGCGCGAGCGCGGACCGGGGCCGTGGGTTTGCCAATCCTTGGGGTCGGATCGGGCATAATGCCCAAATGAATTCGAACCCCGCCTAGCGGGGATTATTGGTGTGATTAACGCCGTAGGCGGCAGCAGCCACGAATGCGAGAGCAGCGGCGATGCAAACACCAAGAAAAATCATGCTTCCTGTCGTCATCTTTCGAAATTCCCGTGGTTCCAATGACGTAACTTTAGGGCGTTGGAAAAGGCTTCGGCATTGATCTAGATCAATAATTTGGGATGAGCGGCACGAAGTTCTCCCGAAATATCCACAGATTGTGAATAACCCCGCGGCCTAAGGACTCCGAGCCCCGGAGCACTTCGGGTACACTTGCGCGCCCATGGAGGGCCGCCCAAGGGAGGGCGGAACGGAAAGGTCATCATCATGCGCAATGCCGTCATCGGCATCGTCGTGGGATTGGTTGTCGGCGTTGTCCTGGGGGTCTCCATCATCGCCCCCCGCCTGAACGCATCGCTACCCGAAACCGCCGCCCAGGCCGTGGCCGGGCTCACCCCCGAGCCCGCCGCGCCAAAAGAACCCTCCCCAGCATCGACCGCGGAGATCGCTGCCCTGCCCGCCGCTGCGGAAAGCCTGCTGGCCCCCGCCATCACCCCCGACCCCATCGTGCGCTGGCGGATGGAAAGCGCCTTTGCCAGCGGCCTGCCGCAGTTGGGCGCCCAAGCCAAACGTATCGAAACGGAGATCTGGCGCGTATCGGCCGGCGGGATGGAGATCGCCTTCAACGAACCAGGCACCCTGGTTCAGGGCAAGGACATGGTCAGCGCGGTCAAGGACGGCACCGTCGACGCCGCCTTCGTCGCCCCCGAAAGCTGGCCGGCGACCGTCCCCGCCCTGCAACTGTTCGGCGCCGTGCCGTTCGGCCCGCGGGCCGAGGAATACCTGGCCTGGCTCTATTTCGGCGGCGGTGAAAAGCTGTTGAACGGCCTGGCCGAAGGCCTTGGCGTGCGGATCGTGGTCTGCGGGCTGGTATCGCCCGAGGGGGCCGGCTGGTACCGACGGCCATTGACCACGGTCGAGGACCTGAAAGGCCTGCGGGTGCGCATGACCGGTCTTGGCGCGCGCGTGATGAACCGTCTGGGTGCGAAGACCGTGACCCTGAACGAAGGGGAAATCTTCCACGCTCTGGAAACCGGCGCCATCGATGCCGCCGAATATTCCATGCCCGCCATCGACGTGCAGCTCGGCCTGCACCGGATGGCGCGGAACTATTATTTCCCCGGCTGGCATCAGCCGGCGACGCTGCTGGCGCTGGTCGTCAACAACGACCGCTGGGCCGGCCTCAAGCCGGTGCAACGCTCACAGCTGCGCGCCGTGTGCGGTGACAACGTGCGTCATGGCCTGGCCGAGGGCGAAGCCTCGCAATATCGGGCCCTTCTGAACCTGACCAAGGAAGGCGTGACCGTGCGCCGTTGGCCGCGGGAAATTCTCGGAAAATTGTCCAAGGCCTGGGACGAAGTCGCGCGCGACACCGCGAAGCAGGACAAGGATTTCGCCAAGGTGTGGAAATCGCTCGACCGGTTCCGCAAGGATTACGCCGTATGGCGCGACGCGGGCGGCAGATAAGCTCCGCTCATTCTTCCTGATCGGCTTGCTTACCGGCCCGCGCCGACCACGGCGTCCGGCCCGTCATCCCCCAGCACGTCGGCGGGCAGTTCATCCATCTTGGTCAACAGGTATTCCAGGTCCGAAGATTCGAATTCGACGCCTAGGTCGTCGTACTGGGTCATGATTCGTTCGATCATGCGCCGGGCATAACGCTCGCGGTCGTTCTCGCCGCCGTCCATCTGCGTTTCCCGGCTGACGTCAAGCGCCGCCCGCACGGCCATGAACTGGGCCGGCGGCAGCTTGGCCTTGTCGAAAATAGCGCGCAGGCCCAGGGGGCCGCGGTCGTGGATCAGGCGCCGCGCATTGTCCAGCGTGACCCCCGCCCGTGTCGCCATGGCGCATTCGAAAAAGGTGATGTCGCCCATGCAGAGTGCCCGCAGGGTGATCGACGGCGTCAGGCGGCCGTTGTCGTTCAACTGCCGAGCCAGGATCATCACGTCATCTACACCGGAATCGGAGGACAGACTGATGGTTGCCCGCTCGCGCGACTGCAGGATGATGTCCGTGGTCATTGCCGCCGGCAGTTCGTGGCGCTTAACCAGTTCGTCGCGCAGGTTTTCCGACACCAGGGTCACCAAACGCTCTGCCACCGTCACCGGCAGGGAGGCGCGGTTGACCATGGCCGACTGCACCCCGGCGCGGTCGCCGAAATCGTCGACCACCTTCTGGAACGTGTGTTCGGAAATGGCCGCCCCCTCGTTGGCGACCAGACGGGTCACCGCCGCCTCATTGCCGGAATTGACCACGGCGTCGGACAATGCCTCGGACACGGTGGCGCGGCCGGCGACGGCTTCCTGCTTGGCGGGATCTTGCGATCCGATGATGGCGATCAGGTCGTCATCGTTCAGAACCTGGGAAAACTCGATCATCGGCAGTGCCACTTGGTCGATGTCATTGGCCAACGCCACCGCCACGTCATGCGGCACATTGCCGTTCTGCTTCAGGTTTTCCGTCAACGCCTGACGCACGCGGACTTCCGCGTCCTTGACCATCAGGCGGAAGATTTCCTCGGCAAGGGCCCGCTCGGTGGGGCTCAGCTTGCCGGGATCGAAGGCCCCGGCGACCTTGGCGGCAGTCGCGGCGCGATTGTCCGGCGTGGGGTCGGACAACAGTCTGGCGACATCCGCTTTGCTTAGATTATCTATCGGCATGAGTACGCAACACTCCTTTCACAGTCCGGGGAATATCCCCCATGACTGCGCCCACGACTTCCATGGCGAACAGTATAATGCGGATCGCCGGATGAATGAAATCATCTCCGCCCACCAGGGTTGCCGATTGCACATCCCGGACGAGATGCAGATAATGCGGCCCCACCCGCAAGGGTGTTCTCAAGATTCCAACAAAAACACGACGGAAGGTTTTGTCTCATGAAACATGCTTCCCTGATGGCCGCCGCGGTCGCCGGCTTCGCCGCCTCGATGATGGTCGCTGCCGCCCCCGTTCAGGCCGATGCCGCCAAGGCGTTCAAGAAAAACCGCTGCGCGCAGTGCCACACGGTTTCCGGCAAGCACACCATCGGCCCGTCCCTGAACGACATCATCGGCCGCAAGGCCGGTACGGCCGAAGGCTTCAAGACGTCGCGCTATTCCGCGTCCATGGTCGCCGCCGGCGAAAAAGGCCTGTTGTGGGACGCCAAGACCCTCGACGCCTATATCACCAACCCCAAGCAGTTCCTGCGGGACTATCTGGACGACCCCAAGGCGACGACCAAGATGGCCTATCCGGGACTGAAGAAAGAAGATCAGCGCGCGCTGATCATCGAATATCTGAAAAGCGCGAAATGATCCGGTGCCCGCGGCCGCTAGCCGGCCGCGGGTCCGTCACTTGATCAATCCCGTTTCACGGAAGTACCGCACCGCCCCTGCGTGCAATGGCGCGGTCAGGGAGTCGCGCACCATTTCCTCTTTCCGCAGGTTGGCGAGCGCCGGATGCATGTCGCGGAAGGCGTCAAAATTGTCGAACACGGCCTTGACGATGGTGTAAACGGTCTCGGGCTTGGTCTTAGTCGAACTGACCAGCGTTGCGCCGACACCGAACGTCTTCACGTCCTTCGGGTTGCCCCGATACATGCCGCCCGGAATCACCGCCCAGCGGTAAAAGGGACTGGTCTTGACCAGCGCCTGGATGCCCGGGCCGTCGATCGGCACCAGAACCGCGGCGCAGGCATTCGCCGTTTCTCGGGTCGCGGCGGACGGATGACCGACCAGCGCGAAGAAGGCATCGATTTTGTTGTCGCACAAGGCTTCGCCCTGCTGGTTGGCCTTGAACTCAGCCGCCAGGCCCAGATCGCGGCGGGTCCAACCGAGCGCCTGTTCGATCACCTGCCAGGTCGCCAGTGTCCCCGAGCCGGGGTTGCCGATGTTCATGCGTCGGCCCTTGACGTCGTTGATGTGCTTGATGCCCGAATCCGTCCGCGCCATCAGGGTCACCGGCTCGGCATGCAGCGAGAACACGGCGCGCAGTTCGCCATAAGGACCGCGCTTGTCGAACGGCCCTTCGCCGCGCAGGGCGCTGTACTGGGTATCGGACTGGGCCAACCCCAGGTCCAGATCGCCGGAGCGGATCGCATTGATGTTGAACACGGACCCAAAGGTCGATTCGACCGAACAGCGCACGCCATGGTCCTTGCGGCCCTTGTTGACCAGCCGGCAAATGGCCCCGCCGGCGGGGAAATAGACCCCCGTGACCCCGCCCGTGCCGATCGAAACGAATTCGGCCGCCCGCCCGGCTCCCGGCCCCGCCGCCGCCCAGGCGATGAAGATCGTCACGATCAAAGCGCCCCGTCTAACCCACATTCGTCTGCTCCCTGGTGGATACCTGCCGTCCATGTACCATGCGGAGAACACCATCAAATCCCACGCGCGCGCGGATGATAGCCGTTCCTACAGCGTTTGATGAGGCCCGATCTGCACGGGAATGCCGCCGACGGTCAGTGACGGACGATCAACACCGACTGCTTGGCCTGATGGGCGACCTTGTCCGCGTTATGGCCGAGCATGTCGGCATCGGTGCGTCGGTCGCAGAGGACGATCAGATCGCAATCGGTATCCTTCGCGCCACGGAGGATTTCCTCATAGACCCGGCCATGACCGACGATGTGTTGTTTCCTGATTCCGTCCGGGATATTCGCCTTGGTCCAGGTATGCAGACGGGCCGCCGCTTCCTCCATGGTTTCCTTTTCGTAGCCCTCGGGAAAGAAATTGGCGACCAGGGAGGACCCGAAGGTCGGGATGACGACCATCACGTGGAGCGTCGCCCCGAACTTTTCGGCAAGCTCGACGGCGATCGGCGCGGACGCTGTCCAGGACGATTTGTCGTCGATATCGATGGCAAGGAGGATGTCCTTATACATGTCTTGCGGGCTCCTCGGTCAGGCCGCCTGGGCCGATGTTTTGCGGATACGTGCTTTCTGCGCCAGAACAACCAGGCACAGGATCAGAAACGCGGGAAGATAGACCCAGTACTTGTTCAGCTGATCCGCCGGTTGCAGAACGTGGGTGATCTCCTGGTCCCAATCCAGGCCGACCTTCTTGGCTTCGGAACCGAAGGCGACGTCGTCAATCAGAACCTTGCCACCGTCCTCGCGGATCGTGATGCCGGCCGCCTTGATGCGTTCGGCCCCACTTGCCGCCGGCCCCATGGGCAGCACGACCATCCATTCACGGGGATTTCCGATATCATCCTTGCCGGAGATCATCAGACGTATCTTCTCGCCCTCCGGCGTGTTTTCGAAGGCCGTCGCCATCTCCGCCGGCTTGTGGTCGATATAGGGCGCCGAGACCATGTCCATCCAGAACCCGGGCCGGAAGAACGAGAACGCGAGCAGAAGCAAAATCGCCGTCTCCCAGATCTTGCTCCTGGTCAGGAAATATCCCTGTGTCGCCGCCGCGAACAATAACATCGCCAATGTCGCGGTTATGAACACGAACACACCATGCAGGGCATCCACATCGATCAACAACAGGTCCGTGTTGAAGATGAACAGGAACGGCAGCGCCGCCGTGCGCAGGGAATAGAAGAAGGCGACGAAGCCCGTGCGGATCGGATCGCCCCCCGACACGGCGGCGGCGGCGAACGACGCCAAGCCCACGGGCGGCGTCACGTCAGCCATGATTCCGAAGTAGAACACGAACAGATGCACCGCGATCAGCGGGACGATCAGGCCATTCTGCTGCCCCAACGTCACGATCACGGGGGCCAGCAACGCCGACACCACGATGTAGTTCGCCGTGGTCGGCAGGCCCATACCCAAGATCAGCGACAGGAAGGCAGTCAGGAACAGGATCGCCATCAGGTTGCCGCCGGACAGCACCTCGACCACATCGGCCAGGGCCGAGCCCACGCCGGTCTGGCTGACCACGCCGACGATGATCCCGGCGGTCGCCGTGGCGATGCCGATGCCGATCATGTTGCGCGCCCCGGTGACCAGGCCGTCGAGCAATTCGTGCCAGCCGCGTTTGATCTGGGCGGTCATGTCCGGCTGGTTCCGGAAATAGGCATATATCGGGCGCTGGGTCAGCAGGATGAAAATCATCAGCACCGAGCCCCAGAACGCCGACAGGCCGGGCGACAGTTGTTCGACCATCAGGCACCATACCAGGACGATGACCGGCAACAGGAAATGCAGCCCCGACTTGATGGTCGGCGCCGGCTCGGGAAGGCTGACCACCGGCTTGTTCGGATCGTCCATCTTGAGGTCCGGGAACCGAGCGGCGAAGCGCACCAGCAGGACATAGACGACGGTAATGCCTAACGCGACGACGATCGACGCGTAACCGCCCAGGATCGGCTTCATCCAGCCGAGCCCATAGTAGACCGCCAGTGACAGGCCCGACACCATGGCGATGCCGAAGGCCAGACCGACCAGGCGTTGCACCCAGGGCTTGGGCTCGACCGCGCGCGGCAGGCCTTCCAT
>DNMS01000191.1:1512-2636 GCA_003488105.1 Rhodospirillaceae bacterium | reverse complement strand
CCGCCCCTGTGAGATGGAAGGGAGCGGAGGATACATCATTGCAAAATACCAAGAATACCCCCCTGCGGGTCGCCATGGGCGGCCTGGGCGCCGTCGGTCTGCCGGTGGTGGAATGGCTTGATTCCGGCGAAGAGCCGGGCCTGCAACTGGTCGCCGTGTCGGCCGGCGACAAGGAACGGGCGGCCGGCCGCCTGGCCCATCTGAAGACGCCGCCCCCGGTGATGGAACTGGCCGAGCTGGCCGCCGTCGCCGACGTGATCGTCGAATGCGCGCCGCCGGAACACTTTCTCGACGTCTGCGGTCCGGCCGTGGAACAGGGCCGCATCCTGGTGCCGCTTTCGGTCAGCCAGCTTCTCCATCACATGGACCTGGTCGACCGGGCCCGCGAAACCGGCGCCACCATCGTCGTGCCGACGGGCGCCCTGGTCGGCCTGGACACGGTGCGCGCCGCCGCCGAAGGCAACCTGCGATCGGTCGTCATGCGCACCCACAAGCCCCCTGCCGGGTTTCAGAAGGCCCGCTGGGTGCAGGAGCAGGGCATCAACCTGATGGGGCTGAACGCCCCGAAAAAGCTGTTCGAGGGCTCGGTCCGCGACGCCGCCGACAAATTCCCCGCCAACGTCAACGTGGCGGTCGCCTTGGGCTTGGCCGGTCTGGGCGTCGACGAAACGCGCTATGAGGTCTGGGCCGATCCCACGATCACCCGCAACACCCATTGGATCACCGTTGAATCCGATATCGTGAATATCGAAATGAACATCGCGGGCGAGCCGACGGCGGAAAACCCGGCGACCGGCAAAATCGTGCCGCTCAGCATGATCGCCACCCTGCGCGGGCTGGTCAGCCCGCTGCGGGTCGGGACCTAGCTATCGATTGGTCTGGCGGGGGCGCGTTCGATGATGATAATGGGGGCGCGGCCCCCTGGCGGCGATACGCTGCCGCAACCCAATGGACATCATGACCACCGACTTCCAGCCCTTTGACGACGCCTTTGCCCAACGCGTGCGTGACAGTTTCGACAAGCAGGGCATCATGGGCCATATCGGTGCCCGTTTGGGCGAAGTTCGGCCCGGCTATTGCGAGATTGAATTGCCCTATTCGGACGCCGTGTCACAGCAGCACGG
>DNMS01000191.1:556-1404 GCA_003488105.1 Rhodospirillaceae bacterium | reverse complement strand
CGCCGGCGGGTTCGCCGCTTTCAGCC
The DNA here is from genome assembly GCA_003488105.1 of Rhodospirillaceae bacterium. Next base: position 1,378 of record DNMS01000191.1, on the reverse strand, counting down.
TGATGGGGCCCGGTGACGGCGTGCTGACCGTGGAATACAAGCTGAACCTGATGGCGCCCGCCGACGGGGATGAACTGATCGCCCGCGGCTATGTGGTGCGGCCGGGCAAGACCCTGACCGTCAGCCGCGCCGAAGTCATGGTGGTCAAGAACGGCCAGGCGCTGCCCTGCGCCGCCCTGCAGCAGACCTTGATGCGCGTCCAGGGCCGCGCCGACGTGGTTGGATAGGGGCGTCCGATGAATGATCCGATGAATGAACAGAAACGGGAAGGCGTGGCTCAATTCATGGCCCGTTGGTGCATCGACGGCTGGAAGGGCAAGATCCCCCTGACGCGCATGTTCTGGGGCGGCGGTGCCGTGTGGTTTATCGGCTTTGCGCTCGAACGTGGGGTGGTCAACCTGTTCCGGGTGCCACAGTCGCCTTATTTCGCGGGCGAACTTTACGTTCTCGATGGTTTGCTCCGGCTATGTGAATGGATCCTGATGGCGTCCTTCGTGTGGTGGTGCATTGGCGTGTGGCGGGCCGTCGACCATGAAACGCCGGGTATTTGGCCGACCACGGCGCGCGGCATGGTGGCCTTGTTGGTGATCGCCAACATGGCCTCCGCATTCGTGGCGCTGTCGCGATGATCAACGATCAGACCCCCGTTTACATCAACCTGCACGGCAGCGGCGGAATGCCCGGCAACGAGCCGCCGGAGCCGATCCTTTCCCGCTGTTGGCACGGCCGCGAGAGGCTGTGGATCGTGTTCTGGGCTTACGGTGTGTTCGGCACGGGCGGCATTCTCGCCTGTGTCCTGGCGATGATCTTCATCGGCCTGCA
>DNMS01000191.1:0-347 GCA_003488105.1 Rhodospirillaceae bacterium | reverse complement strand
AACGGCATGTTCGGCACGGGCGTCGTTCTTGCCTGTGTCCTTGCCATGATCTTCATCGGTCTGCAGCTCGGCTTGGTGTTCGCGCCTCAGGATACCCAGGGCGGTTACGTCGGTGGGATCACCGGCATGGCCCTTGGCGCGGCGGTGGCGGTGCCTTATCTGATCTGGATGACAGTCAGTCTGTGGCGTTGTGCGCCCAATGTTGAAAACCCTGTCTGGACCCGTCTGATGCGTGGCTGGTTGATCGCGGAATGGATTGGCCTGGCCATGGCGGGGTATAATTTCGCGCATCTTCTCAAGCTGTAAAAGAGGGGAGTGAATCCAATGCATGAGGACCCGATCGTCAT
>DNMS01000271.1 GCA_003488105.1 Rhodospirillaceae bacterium | reverse complement strand
TCACGGTCGCCGTCCGGCGCGTCAACCTGACGGACCCCAATCAGCCGCTGCTGGTCGATTATCTGGATCCCAAGAAATATACCTACCTGCCCAACACGGCGGGCTGCTTCACCACCGACGATGCGGTGCGCACCCTGCGCCTGGCGCGGGAAGCCGGCGGCTGGACCCTGGTGAAACTGGAAATTTTGGGCGAACAGCGCACGCTTTATCCGATGATGCCGGAAACCATCGAGGCGACCCGCGCGCTGACGGAAGAAGGCTTCCAGGTCATGGCCTATTGCTCGGACGACCCGATTCTGTGCAAGCGGGTGGAGGAGGCGGGGGCCGTTTCCATCATGCCGCTGGGGGCGCCCATCGGCTCGGGCCTGGGTATCCAGAATCCGGTTAACATCCGCCTGATCAAGGAGCAGTCCGAAGTGCCGGTGATCGTTGACGCCGGCGTCGGTACGGCGTCGGACGCCGCCATCGCCATGGAACTGGGCTGTGACGGCGTGTTGATGAACACGGCCATCGCCGAAGCCAAGGACCCGGTGATGATGGCACGTGCCATGAAACATGCGGTCAAGGCCGGGCGCATGGCCTATCTGGCCGGGCGCATGCCGCGCAAGATGTACGCCGATCCGTCGTCGCCGCTGTCCGGGTTGATCTGACCGACGCGGGGCGCATGGTCTCCTGAATCGCAAAGGGGCAGACGGTTCAGGCCGTCTGCCCCTTTTTGATCGGTGCGCGCCGCAACTGCGGGCGCGGTGTCCCAATTACTTCTTGGTCGCCTTCTTCGCGTCGGCTTGGGCCTTCATGCAGGCTTTCTTCTCGGCCTTGTCGGTCATCTTGGCGCAGGGGTTTTCCTTCTTGTCGGCGGCCAGGACGGCGGTCGACGCGGCGGAGACGCCCAGGGCCATGACGAAGGCGAAGATGGCGGCAGAAAGAACGGTCCGTTTCATTGCAGATGTTCCTCGGTTGGTTGTTGACGGAAGGCGCTCAATATCGAAGAGCGGCCCGCTGCCGAACATCGAAAAATTCTCATGATCTGTATCGAAAAGCGTGAAGCCTCGGCCGCCGGATTGACCGGCGCCGAGGCGTCAATTCACTGACAGGGAACAGGCGGATTTTCGTGCCCCAGAGGGGCAGGGGGGCGGCTTAGAAGTTCTTGAGGAAGGCCGGAACCTGGTCGCTTTGTCCGAACACGACGTCCTTGTCGTCCATCGTGCCCGCGTCGTTGCGTTGGTCCGAGCGGCTTTTGCGCGCGCGACTCGGTTTGACGGCCGGTTCCTCGGCTGCGGGCGTGGCGGCTTCCGCCTTGGGTGCGTCCTGGGCCGGTTCCGCGTTTACGGCGGTCTCGGCCGTGGCATCAGCCGCCGGTTCGGCAGCCTTGGCGTCGGTGGAAGCAGGCTTGCGGCCTCGGCCCCGATCACGGCCACGACCCCGGCCTCGCTCGCCGCGTTCTTCCTTTTCCGGCTTTTCCGGGGCGCTGGCGTCATCGTTGTTGTTACCGCTGCCACCGCTGCCCGCGGCGCTGCTCATCGGATCGTGGTCGATGGGCCGCCCCATCAGCTTTTCGATGGCGTCCACGTACTTGCCGTCGGACGGCACGGCGATGGAGATCGCCACGCCCTTGTGCCCGGCGCGGCCCGTACGGCCGATGCGGTGCACGTAGTCGTCGGCATGGGTCGGTACGTCGAAGTTGAAGACATGGCTCATCAGCGGGATGTCGAGCCCGCGCGCCGCCACGTCGGAGCACACCAGCAGCGTCACGTCGCCGCTCTTGAACTTGGACAGGGTCTCCATGCGCACGGACTGCACCATGTCGCCGTGCAGACGCGCCGCCGTGTTGTAGCCGTGGCGTTCCAGTGATTTGTAGACCACGTCGACGTCACGCTTGCGGTTGCAGAAGATGATGGCGTTCTTGGGCTGCTCGCGCTCGATCAGCTTGCGCAGCACCTCGCGTTTGCGCTTGGCGATAGAGGCCTGGTCGCGCCCGGCACCGGTCACCATGACAAGACCCTGCTTGATGGTTTCCGCCGCCGTCGCCGGCTTGGACACCGTGATTTCCTTGGGATTGATCAGGAAGCGGTCGGCCAGGCGCTTGATTTCCGGCGGCATGGTCGCCGAAAACAGCAGCGTCGTGCGCATCTGCGGCAGCTTGGAGACGATCTTTTCGACATCCGGGATGAAGCCCATGTCGAGCATGCGGTCGGCCTCGTCGAGGACGAGGAGTTCGACTTCGCTTAGGTCGATGTGTCCCTGATTGATCAGGTCGAGCAGGCGGCCGGGTGTGGCGATGAGGACATCGACGCCCTCACGCATGGCGGCGACCTGCTTGCGCTGGTTGACGCCCCCGAAGACGACCGCGTGGCGGAGCTTCAGGTGCTTGCCGTAGGCGATGAAGCTGTCGAAGATCTGCGATGCGAGTTCGCGGGTCGGTGCGAGCACGAGTGCTCGTGGGGAGCGGCCTCGCCCACGGCGGCGGTTGTGCTTCTGGCCTGCGTCTTCGTCGAGCAGGTGCAGGACGGGGAGCGCGAAGGCACAGGTCTTGCCGGTGCCTGTCTGTGCGGTGCCCAGGATGTCCTGTCCCTCGAGTGCTGCGGGGATGGCCTGTGCCTGGATCGGGGTCGCGTCGGTATAGCCCTTGTCAGTGACCGCGCGAACGATGGACTCGTTGAGTCCGAGTTCAGTAAACTTCATATGTGTTTTTCTCAGTTGCCGGGGCCTTTGCAGATTCCGGTGAGGTCTCGGGCTATCAGGGTGCCCTGGAGATTCCGGAATGTCAGGCGTGCGCATGGTGCGTCAGAGGCAAGCAACCGGAGTGGTTTTATCGCGCCGTGGTCCTGATTGCTCAGGGCGCGGTCGGAAGTGTATGCGTCCCAGAGTGTTCGGGCGTGTTAAAAAATGAGATTCCGTTTAGTTCGCTGATGTTTCGGGGACAAACTCTTTCCATCGCTGGGACTCGGCAATCTGTTTGAGTTCCTGATTTCGTTCTTCGAGGAAGCGCTGCATGTACCCGGTGAGGAAGAGCTTCTCTGCGATGGTGCCCAGGGGGCCCATGGGGGCCTTGAAGACGAGTTCGTCGGTCATTTCGGTCTGATCGGGCGTGACGGGCTTAAATCGGTGTACATGGCGGAGTGAGCGGAACGCGCCGGTGACCATCTCGTCGACGAACTGGTTGGGGCGGTCGAACTCGGTGATCTGAACCTTGAGTCGTTGGGTGCGGCCAAGGTGCTTGGCTTCCCATGTGACCGACTCGGCGTACTCGATGAGCCCTGTTTTTCGCCCTGCAACGGCTTTTTCACCCGATTTGGTGGTTGTCGCGACATGGGCGTCGATGCTGCGAGCGAGGTCGAAGACGCGTTGGATGGGGGCTTGGATGGTGGTTGTGGTACGAATGATCGGCATGGGGGATCATCGTAGATGCTGTGTGCCCGATGTCACGGTGTGAAGATGGGCGATCTTGGGAGTTGTGGATCGTGATTGACCCAACCCCCTGCGCGGTCTATCGTTGACGCCCTCCGGATGGAAACCGGAGGATACTGAAGGAAACAGCCATGAAAAGCGAAACCCACCCCACTTGGTACCCGTCCTGCA
>DNMS01000321.1:1096-12746 GCA_003488105.1 Rhodospirillaceae bacterium | reverse complement strand
CCTGACCAAGGAACGCCTCCGCACGCCCATGGTCCTGTTGCGGGCCGACGGCACGACCCTGGACGTCGAGCTGGCCGCCCTGCCCTATGAGGAGCACGAGGACGACGGCGACGGCACCGCCTACATCATCATGGCCCGCGACGTGACCGAGCGGAACCGCGCCCTCAAGGCCCAGGCGACGCGCGAAGAACACCTGCGCAAGATCATGGATACGGTCGCCGACGGCATCATCACCATCGACGAGACCGGTACCATCGAAACCCTGAACCCGACAGCCGAGGAAATCTTCGGCTACAAACCGGGCGAACTGGTCGGCTCCAACGTCAAGGTCCTGATGAACGAGGACGACGCCGGTAATCACGACCATTATCTGGCGCGCTACATCAACACCGGCGTGCGCCACATCATCGGCAGTGCCCGCGAAGTCATCGGCCGGCGCAAGAACGGCTCGCTTATCCCCATCGAACTGGCGGTCAGCGAAATGCGGTTCTCCGGGCGGCGCCTGTTCATCGGCGCACTGCGCGACATTACCGAGCGCAAGGAGAACGAGGAGCGCCTGCGCGACCTGGCGACCCGCGACCCCCTGACCCGGCTGCCCAACCGCAACCTGTTCACGGAACGCCTGGAAGAATCCATCGAACAGGCCGACACGTGCGGCGTCGGTTTTGCCGTTCTGTTCCTCGACCTCGACAATTTCAAGACCATCAACGACGCCCTCGGCCATCTGATCGGCGACCGTATTATCCAGCTGGCGGGCCAACGCGTCTGCGGCTGCGTGCGCGGCCAGGACACGGTCGCCCACCTGTCCGGCGATGAATTCATGGTCATCCTGGAAGGCATGGACGACGAGGCCCGCGCCGCCAAGATCGCCCGCGACGTTCTGAAAAGCCTGTCACAGCCGTTCAAGGTCGATGGCCGCGAGGTCTTCACCTCGTGCAGCATCGGCGTGGTGATGTACCCGAAAAACGCCAATTCCCTGGTCGAGCTGATGCGCAACGTGGACACCGCCGCCCACTTCGCCAAGAAGCAGGGCCGGGCCAATTTCCAGTTCTACACGGAACAACTGTCCGAGGACGCCAGACGGCGGATCGAAGTCGAGAGCGGCCTACGCCGGGCTTTGGAGAACGATGAGTTCGAACTGGTCTTCCAGCCCAAGGTGGACCTGGAAACGCGCCGTATCATCGGGGCGGAAGCCCTGCTGCGCTGGGACAACGCCAACCTGGGCAAGGTGTCGCCGGTGGAGTTCATCCCCGTCGCCGAGGAAACGGGCCTGATCGTTTCCATCGGCAGCTGGGTATTGCGCCAAGCCTGCGAGACAGCGGCGGTCTGGATCAAGGAAGGACTGACCGCCTGCCACATCGCGGTCAACCTGTCGGCCATGCAGTTCCTGCACGGCGATCTGGCAGGCGAAATCAAGGATGTGCTCGACACCTGCGGACTCGACCCGCACTTGCTTGACGTGGAACTGACGGAAAGCATGCTGGTCTCCAACGCCGAGGAAACCATCCGCATTCTCAAGGTCATCAAAGACATGGGCGTCAACGTGTCGATGGACGATTTCGGCACCGGATATTCATCGCTCAGCTATCTGACCCGCTTCCCGCTCGACAACCTGAAGGTCGACCGCTCGTTCGTCACGGGGCTGCCCGACGACCGTGACGCCTCGGCCGTGGCGCGGGCCATCATCTCGATGGCGCAAAACCTGAATCTGAATATCATCGCCGAAGGCATTGAAACGGAAAACCAGGTCGGCTTCCTGCATGCCCTGGGCTGTCAGGTCGGCCAGGGCTATCTATTCAGCCCGCCGGTCAGCAACGAGAAGTTCATGGAACTGGCGCAGGCAGGCTCAGGCGCCTTTCTCAAGACGCCGCCCGCCGCCGGCGAATAACCACCGGCCGCCGTCATCGTCAATTCAAGTAACTCCGCCCGCATGGCCTTCAGGTCGCGATGATGGCGTCGATCTCTTCCTGATCCATGGTCTTGGTCGCGCCATGGATGATACCTGATGCGGTGTCCAGAAGACGCTGGATCATGCGTGACATAACGGTCGCCTGTTCGCGCAGCATGCTTTGGTCGCCTGCCTCGATATAACGCTCCAGAAGCTGGACGCTGGTCACGATCACGTTGTCCAATTGCCGTACCGTATGTTCGAAAGGCTCGCGGTAGACCGGCAACACATGCGCGTAGGCTTCCATGGCCAGTTCACGGTCGGCGATTGTCGAGTCGCGGAAATGTTCGACGTAATCCTTGGGCTGCCAGGCCTTCACCTCTTCCATGATGTCCGGCATGTCGGGCACCATTTCCAACAGCATGACGATTTCGTTGAAATGGTTGAGGTAATCAGTGGCCAGCAGGGTGTCGGAATCAAGATTAGACCCGGCGGCGCGGGCTTTGAGATCGAGATATTCCGGCGATTGTTCGGTCACCATGTTGCTGCCTACAGCCGCCGCGAAGGTTGACGCCACGATGTTTTCCTTCGGGCCGCCTCTCCCGCGTCCCAGCAGACCTCTGTCCGCCAACGCCGGAACGCCGCGAAACCGGCCCGGTCGATCAATTTTGCACATTCAGCATAATCACCCGGGCGGAAATTTCCAATCGACCATTGCGAAATCACACTCTCGGACACAACCGGACCTGGGGCCGCCCCCCTTGAGAAATGCCGCCGCATTCGGCATTCTCCCGCGACCCTGCGGCGGATAATACGCCCGGGAACCGCAAACCGAGGCCAGCCCCCATGACGGACACCCGCGTCTATTCGTTCGACATCCTTCTCCGCGACGGCGTCGCGCCCGTAAAAGGCTGACCCGGATCATGGCGGGCACGGATTCCTCGCGGCGCGGCGACGCCGATACGATCGACGCCTCGGGTGCGCCCGCGGTCGTCCTGGTGGAACCGCAACTGGGCCAGAACATCGGCATGGCGGCACGGGCCATGCTGAACTGCGGGCTGACGGACTTGCGCCTGGTCAACCCCCGCGACGGCTGGCCGAGCGAGCCCGCGCGGGCCGCCGCCTCGGGCGCCGATCTGGTGATCGACCGGGCCCGCGTCTACGCAACCGCCGCCGACGCGGTCGCCGACCTCAACCTGGTCGTCGCCACCACGGCGCGGTCCCGCGACATGACCAAGCGCGTCCTGACCCCACGCCGCGCGGCTGAGGAAATCCGCCACATATATGCCGAAAGCGGGGCCCGCACGGGCATCCTGTTCGGCCGCGAGGCCAAGGGCTTGGACAACGACGAGGTGGCGCTGGCCGACGCCATCCTGAACGTGCCGCTGAACCCGGCGTTCTCGTCCCTCAACCTTGCGCAGGCGGTGTTGCTGGTCGGCTATGAATGGCGGCTGACGGGATTGGACGTGCCGGCCGAGGACTTGGCCATGCCCAAGACCACGCGCCCCGCCGACCANNTCGGCCGCGAGGCGAAGGGCCTCGACAATGACGAGGTGGCGCTCGCCGACGCCATCCTCAACGTGCCGCTGAACCCGGCGTTCTCGTCCCTCAACCTGGCCCAAGCGGTGTTGCTGGTCGGCTATGAATGGCGCCTACTGGGCCTGGACGTGGCCGACGAAGAACTCGCCATGCCCAAGACCACGCGCCCCGCCGACCATCAAGACCTGGTCCATCTGTTTGAACATCTGGAAAGCGAGTTGGAAACCTGCGGTTTCCTGCAGCCGCCGGAACGGGCCCCCACCATGGTCCGCAACCTGCGCAACCTGTTCGGCCGCGCGCGCCTGACGGACCAGGAGGTCCGCATTTTACGCGGCGTGATCGTCGCCCTGCGGCGGGGCCCCAGAGACCCCGCCAGCCAGGATTAATCCATCACGAACACGCCCTTGCCGGTCGTCTGGGTGTCGAACAGCTTGTACGCCGCGTCCGCCTGATCCAGCGTGAAGCGGTGGGAGAACAAGGCATCGACGTCGATCTTGCGTTCGGCGACGAAGGCCGCGCAATCGGCCTGCCCGTTCTTGGAAAAGGTCCAGGACCCGACGACGGAGACCTGACGGCGCAGGATGTCCTGGCTGACATCAAGCGTCACCTGCCCGCCTTCGCCGACAAAGCAGGCCGTGCCCCAGGCCCGCAGGCAGCGCACAGCCGAGGCCCGGGCCTCGGCGTTGGATGAACAGTCGAGGGACTTGTGGGCACCCTCGCCCCCCGTCAGATCGCGGATCGCCGCGACCACGTCGTTGCCCATGGGGTCGATGACCTCGTCGGCGCCGAAGTCTTCCGCCAGCTTGCGCCGCTCGGCCGAGATGTCGAGGGCGATGACGCGCGCCCCCATGGCCTTGGCCAACTGCGTGGCGCTGAGCCCCACGGGCCCCTGGCCGAAGATCACCACGGTCTCGTCCCCGGCAAGGTCCAGGCGCTTCAGCGCACCGTAGGCCGTGCCCGTCCCGCAGGAAATTGCCGCCCCGGTGGTGAAGCTGAGGTCGTCCGGCAGGCGGACCAGGGTATGGGCCGGCACCTTCATGTATTCCGCATGGGCGCCGTGGCCCGTGGTGCCGTAGACGGTGATGCCGTCGATGCACATCTGCGACCAGCCCGTGCGGCAGTGCTTGCACACGCCGCAGCCGGAATAGTGATGGTCCATCATGCGGTCGCCGATGCGCGCCTGGGCTTCGGACACGCCCTCGCCGACCTCGACCACCACGCCGCAGGGCTCATGCCCGGCGATGATCGGGCCCTTGCGCTCGCCCAGGCCGAGCGTCGGGGTGCCCGGCGGGTTGCGGTAGTATTTCAGGTCACTGCCGCACATGCCGGACGCCTTGATCTGTAACACGACCTCACCCGGCCCCGGATGGGGATCGGGGAAATCCATGATTTCGATCTTACGGTCGCCGGGGAACACCACTGCTTTCATCGTCTCGGTCCTTTTGGTTTCTTCTCAGTCTTGGATATTTTTTAGGGAACGGAATCAGATGCGCTCGGACAGCCAGATGGCGAGCTTCGATCCCCGCTTGATGACGCCCTTCAGGGCCTCATAGCCGGGGGCTTCCTCGGCCCCCAGGTCCAGCGCCGTGTCGTGGTGCTCCAATTCTTCCTGGCGGAATTTTTCGAAGGTGTCGCGCAGGCCGTCCTCGCCCTCGCCGTCCAGGCGGTCGATCTGGGCCGCGTAATGTTCGTCGATGGCTTCCTCGACCGCGACGGTGCAGGCATGGGCCGCCTTCTCGCCCAACAGCGCCGTGCCGGCCCCCAGCGCGAAACCGGCCAGATGCCACAGCGGCAGCAACGCCGTCGGGCGCACCCGCCGTTCGGCCACCAGGTCGTTGAAGGTGGCCAGGTGAACCTCTTCCTGTTCCGCCATGTGCTTGATGGCGCCGCCGCCGGCATCCTTGCCCAGCACGGCCATCTGGCCCTCGTAGATGCGCACGGCGCCGTATTCGCCCGCGTGGTCGACCCGCAGCATGCGTTCGACCATCTCGGCCTTGGACGGATCGCCCGGCATGCGCCGGGGCTTGGCAGGTGGCTTCGCAGAGGTCTTGGTCGCCATGGGTCCTCGTCGCGTCCTTGAAACGCCCTGTCAGGCGGCCTTCATGCGGCGGACGGCGATGAAACACAGCCCGGCCATGACGGCGGAGAAGGCCGCATTATAGGTCGCCATGGAAAGACCAAGGAAGACCCAGTCCACGGAATCGCAGGATTTTTCCGGCGGGGCCGACAATCCGGCCATCAGATCCGTCGTTGATTCCAAGGTGGTCACGGTGCCGCCGCAAACGGCGGAGGCCCACCAATGCTGCTCCACCCCCACGTGATAGACCGCGATCGCGGCCCCGATGGCGAAGCCGAGGGCCGCCAGCCCGACCACGGCGCGCCCTGCCTTCGGATTGGGGCGCGTCATACAAGCCCCGGCGAACAGGCCGATCACGGCATAGGGAATGCGCTGATAGAGGCACAGATTGCAGGGCTCCAGCCCCAGCAGGAACTGGGCATGCAGGGCAAGACCCAGGGCGCCGGCCGATATGGCGAACAGGGCCGCCGGATACCAGCGTTGCAATTTGGGATCGCCGAGCATGTCCACCATCGCGGTCTCCTACAGCACGAACCTGATAACCACGAATCCACCGATCAGGAGAAGGCAAAAGATCGTGAACAGAAGCCCCAGATACTTCTCGATGAAGGCGCGGATGGGTTCCCCGAAATACCACAGCAGCCCCGTGACCAGATAGAACCGGAGCCCCCTGGCCAGCACGGAGGCGACGCAGAACACCCAGATATCCAGCGACGCCAGGCCGGACAGAATGGTGATGACCTTATAGGGAAAGGGCGTGACACCGGCGATGAAAACGGCCCAGGCCCCCCAATCGGCATAGGTCGCGCGGAACTGATCGAACTTGGCGGTGTAGCCGTAGAATTCCAGCATGGGCCGGCCGACCTGATCGAACAGGAAGGCGCCGATGGCATAGCCCAGTATGCCGCCCAAGACCGAGGCAACGGTGCAGATCAGGGCGATGCGCCAAGCCCGGGCACGGTCGGCCAGAACCATGGGGATCAGCATCACATCGGGCGGAATGGGAAAGACCGAGCTTTCGATGAAGCTGACGAACGCCAGCCAACGGTCCGCGTGGCGATGGCCCGCAAGGGCCAACATTCGATCGTAAAGGCGGCGCAGCATGGGTAACAAGCCCCGTTCCCGTCGGCGAAAGCGTCGGGCGCTTCTATCAGGCGGCCGACGTCGAGACAATTAAAGCCTACACGCTTTCGAGCCTTGTTTTTGGCATCGGGCGTCGTATCCTTCGATCAGAAACATCTAACAAAAGGCAGACAGCGATGAACCATCCTACCCAGCCGCTGAAAGGCGATTTCGGCATTTTGATCGATCAGGTCACACCGGGCGACCTTGCCGACCCGGATTTCCAGGCCTGGGCGCGCGGCCTTTGGTTGGACCACGGCGGATTGCTCGGCGTCCGCGGCGAAAAACTCGCTGACCTGCTGCCCGAACAGCTTGTGCGCTGGTCCGAGGTGTTCGGCGTCATCGAGGACAAAATCCAGACGGCGCGCGAGGACAAGTCGGTCAAAGGCTTTCCCATCCTGCGCATCGGCAACGTGAAAAACGAGGACGGCAAGATCGTCGCGCAATTGCTGCAGGTGCCGCAGCTGACCAGCGACGCGGACATCCGCTACAACCCGGAAACCCGCAGGCCGGTATGGCACACGGATTCCACCTTCCGCGCGCGGCCGCCGGTCGGCTCGGTCTTTCATTGCCGCAAGGCCCCGCCCGAGGGTGCGGAGACCCTGTTCGCCGACATGCAGGGCGCCTATGCCGCCCTGCCCCCGGCGGAACGGCAGAAACTCGACGGCCTGGAAGCGGTCTGCTCCCTCGCCCATCACGACAAGAAGATCAACAGCTACTCACCCCACTATCCGGTGCTGACGCCCGAGCAGCGCAAGGAAAACCCGCCCAACCGCGTGCCCATCGTCCTCAACCATCCGGTCACGGGCCGGCCGTCGCTGTACGGCCTCAACAGCTCGACCTGCGCCATCGTGCCCAAGGGGCAGGAAGTCGACCCGGCAGACCTGGACAAATGGGACCTGGAAGGCGTGGAAGACGACAGCGTGATGATCTGGCGCAACATGCTGCCGACCGTCACCGGCCCCGACTTCACCGTGAAATGGCAGTGGCAGCCGGGCGATGTCGTGGTCTGGGACAACCGCTCGACGATCCACGCGGGGACCGGCTTCGATTACAGCAAGTACGAGCGGGAGATGTGGCGGCTGACGTTGGTGGCCGAGGCCTGAACCCGTCCTCCTCCGCCAAGGCTTCGGAGGACACGCCTTCGTCTAACGACCTCCGGGTGGCTCGCCACCCGAAGCTCGAAGAGCGAAGGGTGGTGCGGGCGGGGAGAATCGAACTCCCACTTCCTTGCGGAAACCAGATTTTGAGTCTGGCGCGTCTACCAGTTCCGCCACGCCCGCGCACCTTGGAAGGGCGCTGTTCTATCATCCCTTTTGCCGCAAGGTAAACCGCGATGACGCGGTCGCCTTGCAATGGATGCGGATTTCTCCCCGCCGCCAGGCGAAAGGCCGCGCCCCCTATTCCACCACCCGGTAGCCGACGCCCTTCATGGTGAGGATCACCGTGGGGTTTTTCGCATCCGGTTCGATCTTGCGGCGCAGCCGCGAGATATAGGTGTCGATGGTGCGGTCGAGGGGCGCGTCGTCGAAGCCGCTGATGGCGTCCAACAGGGCATCGCGGCTGACGACCCGCCCGGGATGCCGCGCCAGGGCCGCCAGGACCAGGAATTCGGAGCGCGTGAAGTCGACATCCTCGCCCTTGGGATTTTGCGCCGTATAGCCGGCAAGGTTCAGGGTCCAGCCGGAAAACCGCACCACATCCGGGCCCGGCGCGCCCAACGGGCTGCGCCCGGCGGCGCCGGCCGTCCCCGATTGCGCCCGCGCGATCATGTTCCGGATGCGCAGCAACAGTTCGCCCGGGTCGACGCCCTTGGTCAGATAGTCGTCGGCGCCGAGTTCCAGCGCCGCCAGGCGCTGTTCCGTGGTGGTGCGGGCACTCAGCACGATGATCGGCACGTTGGACCGGCCCCGCACCTTGCGGATCAGGGTCAGGCCGTCCTCGTCGGGCAGACCCAGGTCGGTGAGGATCAGGTCCGGGGGGCGGGCCTCGATGGCGGTCAGGGCGTCTTCGACGGTCGCCGCGATATCAACGCCATAGCCCTCGGACTTCAGATGGAATTCCAAGAGCCCGCTGATCAGCGCATCGTCTTCAACCAAGAGGATATGTGTGGTCATGGCGCGCAGATTATGAATTTTCGGCCGCCCCCGCCAGTTCAATCCCGTCAGGCCGTGTCAGGTGCGAGTCAGGTTGCCGCCATCACGGGTCAAGGTGCCGCTGCAAGAATGGCGTCACTCCAGAGCCGCCCTTTCGGCCTCTGGTCACAGAACGTGAGCCAACAGAAGAGACCCCATCATGACCACCTTCCGCCGCATCACCCTCGCCGCCCTTGTCCTGATGTCCGCCGCCTTCATCGGCGCGCAAACATCGGCACGGGCCGCCGACGAACTGGCCCAGGTCCGCGTGCCGCGCCTGGACATGCTGATCGACGCCCGCTGCGAAGGGGGGGCTGCCGTGTTTCGCATGAAGAACCGCGGCGACATGTGGCCGAAGACCGCCGCCCTGATGATCGTGACCCATGACGGCGAAACGCTTCTGGCGAAACGCGAGATGCGCTTTGCCGTCAATCAGACCGCGACCGTGAAATTCCTTAAGGCCGCCAAATATCCCGCGGGCGTGACGCTGTACATCAAGCCGCGCTGGGAAGACCGTGGATACGGCTCGGGCCTCCGCCTGCGCTGCAGCTAGGCCCTAGTCCGCGAAGGCCGCGGTGATGGCCGCGGCATCCAAGCCGTACTTCCGATGCAGATCCTGGACCGTGCCGCATTGGCCGAAGTCCTCGACCCCCAATGCGGCCACCCGATGGCCCAGCACGCCGCCGAGCCAGCTGAGCGTCGCCGGATGGCCGTCGATGACGGTGACCAGCTTGCCGCCCGGCTTGATCGCCCCCAGCAACTTGGCCGCATGGCTGTCGGCGCCGTTCTTGCGCCAATCGGAATACAGCCGGTCCGGCGAGGTCACGGCGAGCACGCCCGGGCCGTTCTTCCCGGCCAGCGTTTCCGCCGCCGCCATGGCTTCCGGCGCCAGCACGCCCGTATAAACGATGGCGCCCGCGTCTTTTGACGACGGTTGCTTCAACCAATAGGCGCCCGCGATCACCTGATCGGCCAGGGCCGTGTCCATCTTGCGGTCGGGCTGTTCCAGCGGCCGGGTCGACAGGCGCAGATAGATCGAGCCGCCGTCTTCGGCCTGCATATGGCTGAAACCCCAGCGCATGACGGCTTCGAGTTCGTCCGCGTAGGTCGGCTCGAAATAGGCCAGGCCCGGCTGCCCCATGCCGATCATCGGCGTGGCGACGGACTGATGGGCGCCGCCTTCGGGCGCCAGGGTCACGCCGGCCGGCGTCGCCACCACCATGAACCGCGCGTCCTGGTAACAGGCGTAGTTGAGCGCATCCAGGCCCCGCTGAATGAACGGGTCATACAGCGTGCCGATGGGCAGCAGGCGTTCGCCGTGCAGTTCGTGGCTGAGGCCCAAGGCGGCGAGCGCCAGGAACAGGTTGTTTTCGGCAATGCCCAATTCCAGATGCTGGCCTTCGTCGTTGGCGCCCCATTTCTGCACCGACGGCACGTTGACCTTGCGGAAGGTGTCCTCCCGTTCCTCCATGGCGAAGATGCCGCGGCGGTTGACCCAGGGACCCAGGTTGGTCGACACGGTGACGTCGGGCGAGGTGGTGACGATGCGGTCGGCCAGGTCCTGGTCCGTCGCCGCCAGCTCGAACAGAATCTTGCCGAAGGCTTCCTGGGTCGAACCTTTGCCCTTGCCCGTTTCCGCCAGCTTGGCCGGCACGGCGACGGGCTTGGCCGACATGCGGCGATCTTTGGCACCCGGCCCCATGAAGGGGGTCTTGGCGATGAAATCGGCGAGCAGGTCCGCCCGGTCTTCCATACCGGCGAAGGGCTCCCACTCCTGGCCTTCCTGGATGCCCAGATTCTTGCGGAAGCCCTGCAACTGGTCCGGCGTGAGGATGCCCGCGTGGTTATCCTTATGGCCCGCCAAGGGCAGGCCCCAGCCTTTGATGGTATAGGCCAGGAAACAGGTCGGGATGTCGTCATCGGCGGATTTAAAGGCTTCGCAGATGGTTTCCAGGCAGTGGCCGCCCAGGTTGGACATCAGGTCCTGCAGTTCGTCATCCGTATGAGACGCCAGCAATTCCGGAATGCCAGGCGCGTTGCCGATATCGGCGGTCAGATGATCGCGCCACGCCGCCCCGCCCTGGAACGTGAGGGCCGCGTACATGTCGTTGGGGCAATCGTTGATCCATTTCTTCAGCGCCTTGCCGCCCGGTTTCTGGAAGGCGTCCAGCATCAGCTTGCCGTACTTCATGATGACCACGCGCCAACCGGCGGCGCGGAACAGACGGTCGATCAGGCGGAACAGCTTGTCGTTGACGACGCCGTCCAGGCTCTGGCGGTTGTAGTCGATGATCCACCAGCAATTGCGCAGGTTATGCTTCCAGCCCTCGAGGATCGCCTCATACATGTTGCCTTCATCCATTTCGGCATCACCGACCAGCGCGATCATGCGCCCCGGTTCGCGCGCGCGGACGGATTCGAAATGGCGGCGGGTGTAATCCTGGGTCAGCGACGCGAACATGGTCATGGCCGGGCCCATGCCGACGGAGCCGGTGGAGAAATCCACGTCGTCCGTGTCCTTGGTGCGCGACGGATAGCTCTGCGCCCCGCCCAGGCCGCGGAAGTTCTCGAGCTTCTCCCGCGTCTGGTTGCCCATCAGGTACTGGATGGCATGGAACACCGGGCTGGCATGGGGTTTCACGGCGACCCGGTCCTGCGGGCGCAAGGCATGGAAATACAGCGCCGTCATCAGCGCCGCCGACGACGCGCAGGACGCCTGGTGCCCGCCGACCTTGACCTCGCCCTTGGCGCGGATGTGGTTGGCATTATGGATGGTCCAGGTCGACAGCCACAGGATGCGTTTCTGCAGATCGCTCAGACAGGCCAGGGTGTCCGCGTCGGGGCCGGCCCCCGGGTTGGGTTCGATCATCAGGTGGTTCGGGGTGTCGT
>DNMS01000321.1:599-866 GCA_003488105.1 Rhodospirillaceae bacterium | reverse complement strand
GTCGAGAGGGGCCATGGGGGTCTCCGGGCGGGAAGGATGCGAATTCGCAGGATCTGACGCAATCCTACGCCAATAATCCGGCTATTTCCTTGCGATCTACGGCGCATAATGGGATATTTACGCAATAATTATGACTTTTATGCCCTCGGATTGGTGAAAAATGCCCGATATTGACCTTGATGCCATCGACCGCCGCATCCTCACCGCGATCCAGACCAACGCCCGCATGCGCAACGTCGATCTGGCCGAGGCCGTGGGCCTGTCGGC
>DNMS01000321.1:0-217 GCA_003488105.1 Rhodospirillaceae bacterium | reverse complement strand
TGTCCGCCTACGAGCGGTTCCTGATGGACAGGCTGACGCGGGTCACCGGCGTCGCCGCCATCAAATCCAGTTTTTCCCTGAAACAGGTGGTCTACCGCACGGCATTGCCGGTGTCAGCTTGAGGCGGCCCAAGCCGCTCGATCATCCCTAAACCGTCATTGCCGGGCGTGACCCGGCAATCCAGTCTTTCCGGGGACATGGACCCCCGGGTCAAGCC
>DNMS01000315.1 GCA_003488105.1 Rhodospirillaceae bacterium | reverse complement strand
CGCGGCGAACCAGCAGCATGGTGCCGTGGGCGATGATCGCATCGGCCTCGTTGCGTTGAACCATGCTGCTGGTTCGCCGCGCCGCCTTCGACGCCGTCGGCGGCTGGTCGCCGGACACCATCACCGAGGACACGGAACTGGGCCTGCGCCTGTTCGAAGCGGGATACCACGCCCACTATACGCGCCGGCGCTATGGCTGGGGCCTTTTGCCGGACACCTACCGCGCGTTCAAGACCCAACGCCACCGCTGGGCCTACGGCGCCGTGCAGATTTTCTTCAAGCACTGGCGCCATATGCTGCCGGGCGCCAAGACCCTGACCCGGGGGCAGAAGGTCCATTACATCACCGGCTGGCTGCACTGGCTGTCCGACGCCGTGGGCGCACTCGCCGCTGTCGTCAACCTGGCCTGGGTGCCGTTCATTTTGTTCGTCGGCGTGATGCTGCCGCCGATCCCCTTCACCCTGCCGATCCTGGCCGCGTTCGGTGCCGGGTTGCTGCATTGCGTGCTGCTTTACATGGCGCGGGTCAAAATCGGCCCGGCGCGCATCGCCGGCGCCGCCCTGGCCGCCGCCAGCCTGCAATGGACCGTGGCGCGGGCCATCTATGACGGCATTAAGGTGCCGGACCTGCCGTTCAGCGTGACCCAGAAGGGCAAGGCCCAAAAGACCGGCAGCCCGACCGCCAAGGCCGCGCCGGCGTCACCTGTGCGCGCGGAGACCCGCATCGGCCTCGCCCTGATGGCCAGCGCAGCCGCCCTGTTTGCGGTCAACACCACGGGGATCGTCGAACTTTATCTGTTCACGGCAACCTTACTGGTGCAGAGCCTGCCGTTCCTGGCGGCGACCGCCATGTTCGTGTTGGAACGACGCGACACCGCCCGTCTGATCCGCGACAAGGCCGATGCCGGTGCCTGCGATCCGGCCATCGACGTCGGCAGAACGGCCGATCAAGCAGCGGCATAAAACGTTCACATACCCGCGCAAGGCCCATCAATCCGGGTCCTGCCACCTCCCCACCCCTTGCCCGGCGGGTATTTCCCCGGGGGCCCGGTTGATCCCGCCTGCCCTGGCTGTTACCCTTGCGCCATTGCCCGTGGGCGGCACACTGGCTTTTGCCTGAGAACGCGAAAGTCGGTTGGGCATGAAAACCTGCCGTCCAGGCGGTGGACGCGTCGGGGTCGCACTGATCCCGCTACCCCTTCGGGGTGGGTAACGACAATTAGGAAAACGCGTCTTTCGGATCACCCATCGTCATCGCGCGAACCGGGTTCTGGGTCCTTTCAACCGCCAAATAAAACCAGATCGCTTCGGCACGTCCGGGCCTTGTCGCCCCGAGTTGCGCCGTGCCGTTGACCACCCGAGCGGGCCTTTCCGGTCCGCCCGTTGTTTTGTGCCGCTTGTTTTCAAGTGGTCATAGACCAATCACGACGCCTTGGAGGGCCCCAATGGACGACATCAATCAACAACAACAGGATTTCGGCGACAATCCGCTGGAAACCCGTAAAACCGACCACTACCAGCGGGAATACGTCCAGACGTTCGTGGAAAAATGGGACGAACTGATCGACTGGGAGGCCCGCGCGGAAAGTGAAGGCCAGTTCTTCATCGACATCCTGAAGGCCCGCGGCAAACACCGTGTGCTCGACGCCGCCACGGGTACGGGGTTTCATTCCGTGCAGTTGTTGAAGGCCGGGTTCGACGTGACCAGCGCCGACGGCAACGCGGAGATGCTGACCAAGGCATTCGAAAATGCGCGCGGACGCAATCTCGTGCTGCACACGGCCCATGCCGACTGGCGTTGGCTGAACAAAGACGTGCACGGCAAGTTCGACGCCATCATCTGCCTGGGCAATTCGTTCACCCATCTGTTCGACGAGAACGACCGGCGCCGGGCACTGGCCGAATTCTATGCCGCCCTGAAATGGGACGGCATCCTGATCCTCGATCAACGAAATTACGACGGCATGCTCGATCACGGGTTCTCATCGAAGCACAAGTATTACTACTGCGGCGATCAGGTATCGGCCGAACCTGAGCATATCGACGATGGTCTGGCCCGGTTCTGCTACTCGTTCCCCGACGGCTCCCAGTTCCATCTCAACATGTTTCCTCTACGCAAGGCCTATACGCGCAAGCTTCTGACCGACGTCGGGTTCCAGAAGATCAAAACCTACGGCGATTTTCAGGAAACCTACCAGGACAACGACCCGGACTTTTACATCCACGTCGCGGAGAAAAATTATCATGAGTAGGCGTTCGCAAGCGGTCCAGAAGGCCGAGGAATATTACGACTCGTCGGAAGCCGACGCCTTCTACAAGAATGTTTGGGGCGGCGAGGACATCCATATCGGAATCTACAACGCCCCCGACGAAGACATCGCCCAGGCCAGCCGGCGGACCGTGGAAACCATGGCCTTGCAGATTCCGGGACTGGGCCGAAAGACGCGCATCCTCGACTTGGGAGCCGGATACGGCGGTTCCGCCCGCCACCTGGCGGGCACTTACGGATGCCGCGTGACCTGCCTGAATCTGAGCGAGACCCAGAACGACCTGAACCGGGACAAGAACGCGGAAACCGATTTGGATGCCTTGATCGATGTCGTCCACGGTTCGTTCGAAGACATCCCGGCCGAAGATGCCTCCGTTGACCTTGTGTGGTCGCAGGACGCCATCCTTCATTCCGGGGACCGTCCCCGCGTTCTGGACGAAATTTCCCGGGTCCTCGCCCCGGGCGGGCATGTCATATTCACCGACCCGATGCAGGCCGACGACGTGCCCGACGGCGTGCTGCAACCCATCCTGGACCGCATT
>DNMS01000314.1:4028-4211 GCA_003488105.1 Rhodospirillaceae bacterium | reverse complement strand
GTTCACGCGCGTGAACAGACCGCGAAAGTCTGCATGAGATCATGGCCATCCGTCTGAAATTTTGGGGAGTTAGAGGAAGCATTGCCTGCGCCACGCCGCAGCACATGAAGTATGGCGGCAACACCAGTTGCATTGAGGTCGAGGCGGGTGATTATCGGTTCGTCATGGACGCCGGCACCGGTA
>DNMS01000314.1:0-3804 GCA_003488105.1 Rhodospirillaceae bacterium | reverse complement strand
CCGGCACCGGTATTCGATCCTACGGCAACGCTTTTCTTCAGTCCGGCGCGAAATGCTCCCATTTGCTGCTGACCCACACCCATTGGGACCATATCAATGGATTCCCGTTCTTCGTGCCTGCCTATAATCCCGAATACGCCATTCATATCATGGCCGGCCATCTGAAAAGCCGCGGCGACGAGGGCATTCAGGACATCCTGTCGACCCAGATGCATAACCCCATGTTCCCGGTGCCGCTTGAGGCCATGCAGGCCAAACTGCGGTTCGAGGACTTTGACGCGGGCGACAGTTTTTCCCTGCCGTCGGACATCACGGTGAAGACGGCGCCCCTGAACCACCCCAACGGCGCCACCGGATATCGGATCGAGCACGAGGGGGCGGCGATCTGCTACATCACCGATACGGAACACACGCCGGGCAAGATGGATGAAAACATCCTGGGCCTGATCGAGGGCGCCGACCTGGTGATCTATGACAGCACCTATACCGAGGAAGAGTTTCCCGCCAAGGTCGGCTGGGGTCATTCGACCTGGAACGAGGGCATGCGCCTGTGCCGGGCTGCCAACGTCAAGCGCATGGCGATCTTCCACCATGATCCGGAACACGACGACGCCTTCATGGACAAATTGGCGATCGAGGCCGAGGCGGCCTGGGAAGGAAATTTCGTCAGCCGCGAAGGCATGGAACTGATCATCGAGTGATCCGGCGCGCGGCCGCCGCGTAAGCGCCGCATTCTAAATTTCATGAATTGAGATTGGATCATTCGCGCCGGCCTGCACCGGCCCGTTGCGAAGCCCTATTGCTGCGCGGGGGCCGGCTGGCCCTCGACAGCGGATGGCGGGGCGTCCTGGGGTGTTTGCCCCTCCTGCGGAGCCTGGCCTTCCTGCGGCGGTTGTCCGTCGCCCTGCTGTTCCTTGGCGCGCTTCTCCGCCTCGGCCTTGGCCCGAATAACCGCAAGGTGCTGGTACCAGACCTCGCGCTCCTTAAGGGACATGGCGGTCACGCGGATCGAGGTGCGCCGATTGGTCATCTGGTTTTCCGGGATCGGCACGCCTTCCTCGGTGCGGTTTGGAACCTTCGGTTTCTGGTCGGCGTATCCTGTGGCGCTCATCTTCAGGGGGTCGACAAACTGCCGGTCCGCGAAGAACCGCACGACCGTTGCCGCGCGCGAGGTCGACAACTCCCAGTTTGACGGAAAGCGTTCCGTCGAAATGGGCTCGTCGTCCGTATGGCCCTCGATTTGAACGTTGTAGGTGGCGTAGCGCGGCGCGCTGATGGTCTGGGCGATCTTTTCCAGGTAGGGAACGGCTTCCTCGCGCAATTCGGCCGAGCCGGGCTTGTAGAAGGCGCCGGACGACAATTCGATGACCACGCCCTTGGAGTCCTTGGTCACCTGCACGGCACGGTCCGCCTGCATCTGGAACACCACGTCCTCCAGATCGATCTTCAGCTTTTCCGTGGGCGAGGCGTCATCGTCGGACGACCCGATCTTTTCCTTGATCGCGGCGGCGGCCTCTTCGAAGGCGGGAATATCGAATTCGGCGAAGGTCAGCATCATCACGAAGAAGCACATCAGAAGCGTGATGGCGTCGGCATAGGTGACCAGCCAGTCTTCCTTGTCTTCTTGTGGGGTTGGTTTGACCGGAACTCCCATGGCGTCAGCCTGCGTCGGCGGGCAATGGCACGAAAACCCGCCGTGGCATGGCTACCTCTTCATCTTGTCGATATTGAAGTGGATGGCCGGGTCGAGGAAGCTGTTCATGCGGTCCGCGATGTAACGGGGGTTCTTCTTGTCGGCCAGAAGCGACAGTCCCTCGGCGATCAGATAGTTGCGGAAGCGCACGATTTCCTCGCGCTGCTGAATCTTGGTCGCCGCGGGAATGAAAATCATGCGGGCGAACATGACGCCGTAGAGGGTCGTCAAAAGCGCGACCGCAAGACCGGCGCCCAACTGTGTCGGATCGCCGCCCAGGTTGTCGAGCATGATAATCAGGCCGACCAGGGTCCCGATCATGCCGAACGCCGGGGCGGCGCCACCCATGCTGCGCAGGATGTCGACCTGCACGGTGTTACGCCCGAAGGTCGATTCGATGGCGTTGGTCAGGATTTCACGGACTTCCTCGCCGGTGTAGCCGGAAATCACCATGTCGACGCCGAATTTCAGGAACTTGTCGCCGCGCACCGCTTTCTTGGCCTCGGCCTCAAGTGCCGGCGGGCCGCTCTTTTGCACGGTGTAGGCCCAGCGGATGATTCGCCCAACCTCGGACTTCAGCACATTGCGCCCGACCTTGGGCGAAAACAGAATGCGCCAGATCAGCCGCAGCGACAGCATGACGTAGCGCGGCTCGTAGGAAATGAATGTTGCCGACAGGGTGCCGCCGACAACCATCAGAAGGCTCGAAAGGCTGAGAAAAATCAGGAAGTTGTCGGTGCTCATCATGACTGAGCCGATGAACAGACCGAATGCGGCCAGCAACCCGACAAGTGTGGTAAACGACATGTCTTCCCCGGACCCCTACCAACGCGTGACGCATCTCACCAACAACAGGTCGGACGGCACGCGGTGAACTCCCCTAATGACCATCGTTTATAATAGATTGGCATAAAATAACAAATGGTTAGCGTTTTCCCCGTTGCCCCGGGCCGGGAAAAAGGGCGGGCCGCGGCGCCGAGGGCAGAACCGGCGTCAGCGCTCGCGGAAGGCTTCGTCCTTGAGCTTGAGGACGGGTTTGATGAGATAATCCATGACCGATTTGCGGCCCGTGTGGATGTCGACCGTGGCTTCCATGCCGGGCGTGATCGGCAGCAGGTCCTTGGTTTTACCCAGGTAGGTCTTGTCGGTCTGGACCACGACGCGGAAATAGGGGGCGCCGTTTTCGTCCGTCGAGGCGTCGGGGGCGACGGCGATGACCCGGCCGTCCAGGCCGCCGTAGCGCACGAAATCATAGGTGGAAATCTTGACCACGGCGGGCTGGCCTTCGACGATGAAGCCGCGTTCCGTGGGGTTCAGGCGCGCCTCGACGACCAGCTTGTCGCCCGTGGGCACGATTTCCATGATCGGCTCGCCGGCTTTGACGACGCCGCCGACCGTATTGACGACCATCTTCTGAACGATCCCGTTGATCGGGCTTTTGATCGCCGACCGGGCACCTTGTTTCTCGGCCTCGGAAATCAGTTCCTGGATGCGGGCAATCGACTGTTCGACCTTGTTCAGTTCCTCGCGCGCTTCGCGCCGGAACCCTTCCTCCGATTCCGACACGCGCTTCCTGGCTTCCTCGACCGCCGCCTGGGCGCGCGGAATGGCCGGCACCAGCCCCTTTAACTGGCCGTCAAGGTCTTCGACCTCGGCCTCCAGTTTCAGGTGCTCGATGCGCGCCGTCAGGCCCTCGGCCAGCAGCGACGCCGACATGGCTAGGCGTTCGCGGGCGAGGGAGTAATTGCGTTCCGTCGCCTTTTTCTTGGCCTGCATTTCCTTGACGTCCAGTTCGCGCTGCTTGATCTGCGACGTCAGCACGCTGATTGACGCCTTCAATTCGCGTTGGCGGGCATCATGAGCCTGACGCTGAGCTTCGACCAAGGCGGGTTGCCGGGTTTCCAAGGTGCGCGGGAATTTGAGCTTGCGGCCCTCGGCCTCGGCCTGCAGGCGCGCGCGTGCCGCCAGTTCGCTGTCGAGGCGAACCTGCAGTTCCTCGCGGTTGGTGCCGCCCGACGCCAGATCGAGCAGCAGAAGATCCTGGCCAATCGACACCGTATCCCCCTCGGAGACGTAGATTTCCTGGACGATGCCGCCTTCCAAATGCTGGA
>DNMS01000376.1 GCA_003488105.1 Rhodospirillaceae bacterium | reverse complement strand
TGGACGGAACGAGGGGCCATGGTCAGGAACCTTTGGGGTCGTCCGTGGGGACGTCGGCGACGGAAGCCGTTTGTTTGGCGCGGAAATCGTCGAGGGCGGCGGCGACGCCGTCGTCCATCAGGGCGATCACGGCGGCGGCCAGCAGGCCCGCGTTCTTGGCTCCCGGCTTGCCCACGGCCAGGGTGCCGACGGGCACGCCGCCCGGCATCTGCACGATCGACAGCAGGGAATCCATGCCCTTCAGGGCCTTGCTTTCCACCGGTACGCCGAACACGGGCAGCGGCGTCAACGCCGCCGCCATGCCGGGCAGATGGGCCGCCCCCCCGGCGCCGGCGATGATCGCCTTGAGGCCACGGCCGCGCGCCGCCTTGGCATAGTCGTACAGGCGATCGGGCGTGCGGTGGGCGGAAACGATGCGGGTCTCATGCGGGACGCCGAGTTCGGCCAGCACATCCGCCGCATGGCGCATGGTGTCCCAGTCCGATTGACTGCCCATGATGATGCCGACCAGGGGTGTGTCGGCGGCCGATTGCGGCATGTTGAGACCTCGCTTCCGGTGAAGGCCGCATCGGTGGCCTTCGGGTGACGGGAAGCGCGTCATTATATGGCCCGCCGCCGTCACCGCAAGGGTTCAAATATCCTTGAAACGTAAGGCTTTATTAACAATATTAATGTAATCTAATGTGATGACAGTCCGTTTGTTCGCCGAGAATGGCGACCTGGAAGGGAGACCCGGCATGGATGTGAACCAAGCCGCCCCCGTCCAGCCGGTAGGACCTGGCGGAGGGCACGGCGGCGGCGCCGGCCCGGGCGGTGGCAAGAAAGAAGAGCACCACGAAGAGCAGGCCAAGAACGGCCATTCGGAACCGGCCATTAACGTGTCGGGCCTTCTGTCGATGGAAGGCCTGTCGCCGGAGGCTCAGCATGCCATCGAACGCATGGCGTCCGAGATCGAACCCCTGCGCCGCCAGCTTGCCCATGCCCAGGAGGAATTGACCGCCGCGCGCGAGAACGCGTTCCGCCACCCGGTAGTGCCGGCCTTTAACCGGCGGGGCGTTACGGCCGAGATGGAAAAGCTGATCCACCGCCTGGGCCATATCGAGGCGCGGCCGGCGCTGATCCTGGTTCATCTCGCCAACGGCGACGATATCCGCCGGGCCCACGGCCTCGCGGTGCTGGATCAGGCCTTGCGCCTGACCTGCGATGTGTTGGCATCGGACAGTCACCAGGCGATGGTCATGGGCTGCTTGGGCGGCAACGATTTTGCCATGGTCGTGCTGGAAGACGGGATCGAGGGGGCGCGGCGCAAGGCCGGTGAGATCGAAGCGGCGTTGCGCGCCACCCATACGGCCGAGGGCCTTTTCCTCGAGGCGCGCACGGGCGTCGCCCTGCTGGAGCCGGGCATGTCCGCCGAAGCGGCCATCACCGCCGCCGACCGCAACCTGCGCTAGGGCGCCGGAACCTGTTCTAGGGCGCCGGAACCTGTTCTAGGGCGAAGGTCCAGGCTTTACAGTCTCCTCCGCGTTAACTACAACACGGGCCAACACGCATGTATCGCCGCGCCGTGGGCGGCGGCGCGCGTGCGCCGAGGACGTGCAACCGTTTCCGGGCGCACGAAACCCGCATTCCGAAAGATGTGACATGACAGAATTCGACGGCGTCGCGATGGCGCTTGGCCAGGCGTTGACCAAACGCGGCTATACGGTCCTGACCCCCGTGCAGAGCGCGATCCTGGCCCCCGAGCTTAAGGATGCGGATGTTCTGGTCTCGGCCCAGACCGGGTCGGGCAAGACCGTGGCTTTCGGGCTGTCGCTGGCGCCGACCCTGTTGGCGGGCGAAGACCGCTTCGGGCGCGCGGTTGCGCCCCTGGCCCTGGCCGTCGCGCCGACGCGGGAATTGGCGCTGCAGGTCAAACGCGAACTGGATTGGCTGTACGAAATGACGGGGGCGGTTTCCGCTTCCTGCATCGGCGGCATGGACATGGGCGGCGAACGCCGGGCCCTCAATAAGGGGGCGCATATCGTCGTCGGCACGCCGGGGCGTCTGCGCGACCATATCGAACGCGGATCGCTCAATGTCTCCGGCCTGCGTGCCGTGGTGCTGGACGAGGCCGACGAGATGCTCGACCTGGGTTTCCGCGAGGACCTTGAATTCATTCTCGACGCTGCCCCCGCGGACCGCCGCACCCTGATGTTTTCCGCCACCGTGCCGCGTAGCATCGCGACCCTGGCCAAGCGTTATCAGCGTAACGCCGTGCGGGTCGCGACGACGGAGGAGCAGAAACAGCACCTCGACATCGAATACCGTGCCCTGGCCGTGGCCCCCAACGATCGGGAAAACGCCATCATCAACTTGCTGCGCTATTACGACGCCAAAAGTGCCCTGGTGTTCTGCGCAACGCGTGCCACCGTCAACCATATGACCAGCCGCTTCGCCAACCGGGGCTTTTCCGTCGTGGCATTGTCGGGCGAGTTGAGCCAGAACGAGCGCACCCACGCGCTCCAGGCGATGCGCGACGGCCGCGCCCGTGTCTGCATCGCCACGGACGTGGCGGCGCGCGGCATCGATCTGCCCGATCTGGAACTGGTGATCCACGCGGACATTCCGAAAACCCGGGAAACCCTGCTGCACCGAAGCGGCCGCACGGGCCGGGCCGGGCGCAAGGGCGTCAGCGCCCTGATCGTGCCGCACAACATGCGCTACCGCACGGAACGCCTGCTGGATAGCGCCAATCTTGAGGCGACCTGGGGCAAAGCCCCCTCGGCCAATGAAATCCTGGCCCGCGACCGCGAACGGACCCTATCGGACCCGGCCCTGAGCGAGCCCCTGAGCGACGAGGAACGGGCCTTCGCCGCCGAGCTTCTGGACCGCTACAGCCCCGAGCAGATCGCCGGCGCCTTCCTGCGCCAGCAGATGGCCGGCATGTCGGCGCCGGAGGAACTTCTGGACACCGGTCCGACGGACCGCGCTGACCGCAAGGAAAGCCGCCGCGACGCCTTCAAGGGCGGGGTGTGGTTCTCTCTTTCCGTCGGCCATAAACAGAATGCCGAACCGCGTTGGCTGCTGCCCATGCTGTGCCGCGCCGGTCATATGACCAAGCGCGAAATCGGCGCCATCCGCATCTTCAACACGGAAACCTTCGTCGAACTGAGCGCCGATAGCGCCGAGCGCTTCGTCGAGGAACTGGGTTCCGACATGACCATGGAAAAGACGATCCGCGTGGCGCGGGTCGACGGCTTGCCGGACATGCCGGCCGACGGGGGCCGCGAACAGCGCGGCAAGACCTATCAGGGCGACAGGCCGGCCTGGAACCCGCAGGCGGCCGCCCGTGGCGACGCGCCCAAGAAGAAAAAGTTCTCGCGCCGCGAGGACGCCCGCGCCGATGCCCTGAACGACGACCGCCCGCCCGCCGACGATCGCCCGCAAAAACCCCGGGGCGACAAGCCTTGGGACGGGGCGGGAAAGAAAGCCAAGGGGAAGAAGACATACAAGGTCAAGAAACCCCACCGTGGTCAGGCCCCCGGCGGCGGCACCCCGGCCGGGAACGCCCCACTCAAGCGCAAGAAGCCGAAAAAGAACGCCGACTAGGCCGTCCCTGATCCCTCACATCGGAAGTCATCATCTTGTCACTACGTTTGATTGCCGCCCTTGCGGATAGTTTTTCCTTTGCCGGATGGCAAGGCGACGGATCGCCGGCCCATGTGCTTGCCCGCATCAAGACGGAGCTGCTGTCGGGACTGACCGTGGCACTTGCCCTGGTGCCCGAGGCCGTGGCCTTTTCCTTCGTCGCCGGCGTCCACCCTCTGGTTGGGCTCTATGCCGCCTTTCTGGTCGGCCTGATCACGGCCCTTATCGGCGGCCGGCCTGGGATGATTTCCGGCGCCACGGGGGCGCTCGCCGTGGTCATGGTGGCCCTGGTCGCCAGCCACGGGGTCGAATACCTGTTCGCCACGGTCGTGCTCATGGGCGTCCTTCAGATCGCGGCCGGGCTGTTGCGCCTGGGCAAGTTCATCCGCCTGGTGCCCCACCCGGTGATGATGGGCTTCGTCAACGGCCTGGCGATCGTCATCTTCCTGGCTCAGTTGACGC
>DNMS01000009.1:8541-9310 GCA_003488105.1 Rhodospirillaceae bacterium | reverse complement strand
CATCTTCCGCGCCGTGCAGTCGGGGCTCGGCATCGGCGCCCTGCCCGATTACATGAGCCGCGAGGCCGATAACCTGAAGGAAGTGCTACCGGAACTGCGGGGTCCCTCGATCGAGGCCTATTTCGTCTATCCGGAAGAACTGCGCAATTCCAAGCGCATCACCGTGTTCCGCGACTTCCTGGTGAATCGCCTGAACCCGGAAAATTTCTAGGGCCCGCAGGGCAGGCCTTCACAGGCTTCACAGTCAATGGTCGATTCTTGTTACCCAAATGCAATATTTGCAGGGCGATGAACAAGATATGCGTGAATCGCATATCTGGAATGCAGGTTTGTGACTGGTATACCAAGCTTGGCGGTTTATATAACCACCATCCCGTCGCCGCCGATTGCTCCTAAGCGCTGTGGCGACGGAACGGATTTTTAGGTCTCCTCCCAGACCTACCCCGCCGGAAGTCATCCGGCACCGGGACCGCTCCCTGGCCCCCCAGGCCAGCGGCCCCAACGTCTCCCAGACGTGAAGCCTCCCTGTCAAACTCGCCGGTCCCTTCCCAGGGACCGGCGGTTTTTTTTATGGGCCCCGGTTTGGCTGTCAGTGCTATTGCGCCGGGTCAAATGGTTGGCGGCGCTATTGCGCCGCCTGGGCCCTGAGCGCGACCACCTGGTCCGCTTCCTTGCCCATCAGTTCCTGCAGGTGGTCGAATTCCCATTCGAAGGTGCCGACCCCCATGGTCATGGAGCGCAGTTCGATCACCAGATCGTGCATTTCCGA
>DNMS01000009.1:2296-8266 GCA_003488105.1 Rhodospirillaceae bacterium | reverse complement strand
CGCTGCATGCGCGACGTGAATTCCGACGGCATGGAGATGACGACCTTGCAGATCGGCTCCAACAACACCGGCTGACAGTTGGGCATGCCTTCGCGCATGGCCTGCTGGGCCGCCTTGCGGAACGCCATGTCCGAGGAATCGACGTTGTGGTACTGGCCGTCGGTCAGGGTCACGGACAGATCGACCACGGGAAAGCCCAAAGGCCCGCGGACGAGATATTCCAGCACCCCGGCCTCGACCGCCGGAATGTACTGCTTGGGCACCGCCCCGCCGGTGATGGTGTCGCCGAAGGTGAAGCCGTCGCCCCGGGCGAGGGGCTTTATATCCAGATGCACGTCGCCGAATTCACCGTGTCCGCCCGATTGTTTCTTGTGGCGCGCGTGCTGGCTGGTCGGCTTGCGAATGGTTTCCTTGTAGGGGACCTGGGGCCGTTCGCTGTCGACGTCGATGTGGAACTTGCCCTTCATCTTGTCGAGGGTAATCAACAGGTGCATTTCGCCCTGGCCCCACAGCAGCATTTCCCCCGTGTCCGGGTTGTGTTCGTGGGAGATCGAGGGGTCTTCCTCGATAATCTTGGCCAAGGCCCCCGACATTTTGACCTCGTCGCCCCGGTTGGCCGCGTGCACGGCCATGGAAAACAGCGGCGTCAGGGGCGGCGGCCAGGCCATGCCCTTGACCTTGCCGGAGGCCGAGACCAGATCGCCGGTCTTAACCGCGTCCATCCGCCCGAGGGCGACAACCTCGCCCACCCCCGCCTTGGCGGTCTTTTCCGTCTTCTGGCCGAAGGCCTTGGACAAGCCGGACACCCGGCCCTGGGACGACGCCAGGCCGTCGGCGATCTCGCCCGACCACACCCGGGCGAAGCTGAGCTTGCCCGCATGGCCGGCATGGACCGTCTTGAACACCCGCGCCGCCGCCTCGCCCGACACCGGCTCGCCCAGACGCGCGGCCGTGGCCTGCGGGCCCGGCGCTTCGTGGCGCAGGGCCTTGAGCAGGCGCCTAACACCGTTGCCGTGTTCGGCCGAACCGAAGAACACGGGCACGGCCTTGCCGTCCTGCAACACCTTGGTCAGATGTTCGAACACCTCCCCTGTCTGCGGCACCACGTCTTCCAGCAGCTTTTCCAGCAGCGCGTCATCGAAATCGGCAAGGCTTTCCAGCAGTTCCGTGCGCGCCGCCGTCTCGCGGTCGCGGATGCTTTCCGGCAGCTCCATCAACTCCGACGGCTTGCCTTCCTGCCAGCGGAAGGCGCGTTCCGACACCAGATCGACATGCCCGGTCACGTCATCGCCGTCGCGCAGCGGGATTTCCCGCAACACCAAAGGACTGTCGGACAGGCCCTGAAGGGCATCCAGGGTTTCGGCCACGCTGGCTTCGGCTGAATCCATTTTGTTGATGAAGATAAGGTGCGGAATTTGATGCTGGTCGAGGAATTTGAGGATCGGCGCCGCCGTCAGGGCCCGCGCCTGCCCCGGCTCACAGACCACCACGGCGGCGTCGGCGACCATCAGGGCATTATGGGCGTCCTGCAGCATGTCGATGGAGCCGGGACAATCGATGAAGGTCCAAGGATCGCCCAGGTAGGGGGCGCTCACGATATTCATTTCCGTGGACATCTGGCGGGCGCGGGCTTCGGGCGAGCCGTCGCCAACCATGTTGCCGTCCTTGACCGAGCCCTTGCGGTCAAGAACCTCGCATTGACGCAGGATTTCTTCGAGTAAAGACGTCTTGCCGCTTAAGTAGGGGCCGACCAGAGCTGCCACGCGAGGCTGGTTGTCGGATTTGGTCATCGTTACCTCCCAAGTGCGTTTTTTTGTCGCAGGAAGGGGCCGTTCAGTCGGCCTTCGAAGTCCGTTTTATGGTTAAAGCCTAGCCTTCCCAGAGGGGGATTCAAGAAGATTCCGGGAATCCGGCCGATATTTGCCATTGCACAGGCCCCGGGCCGGGCAGATGGGCGGCAAGGACAACAAACCCTTGGCGTTAGTAGACAACCCCCCCATATCCGAGGCTAAACTAGCCTTTCTCGGCGCACCGCCGTGGCAGCAGCAGCGACAGACCATGGACATCAAGACACATAGCTATTCAGAAACGACGCGTGACATCCGTGTCAGCGTGATCCCCCAGTACCTTCCCGATCAGTCCGAGCCCGAGGACGGCCGCTATGTCTGGGCCTATACGGTGCGGATCGAAAACCAGGGCACGGAGACGGTGCAACTCCTCAACCGCTATTGGCGGATCACGGACGCGCAGGGCACTTCCCACGAAGTCCGCGGCGAAGGCGTGGTCGGCGAACAGCCGGTCCTGAACCCGGGCGAAGCCTTCGAATACACCAGCGGCACGCCTTTGGCGACGCCGTCGGGCATGATGATGGGGTCCTACGAAATGGAGACCCAGGCCGGCGATTTCTTCGACGCCGCCGTGCCGGCCTTCTCGCTCGACAGTCCGCACGAACGCGTCCATCTGAACTAAACTCATAAACCAACAGGACCGGGAATCCCGACCGTGACCGCCAAGAAACATCTGAGTGTCGCCAATGTCGCCGCCAACGCGGCTAAATTACAAAGCGGCAAGCCGTCCCGCGCCGAGGCCGAACAGGCCGTGCGCACGCTGATCCGCTGGGCCGGCGACGACCCCGCCCGCGAAGGCTTGATCGACACGCCCAAGCGGGTCGCCAGCGCCTATGAGGAGTTCTTCGCCGGCTACGACGCCGATCCGGTGGACATCCTGAAGCGCACCTTCGAGGAAACGGACGGTTACGACGAGATCGTGGTCCTCAAGGACATCCGCCTGGAAAGCCATTGCGAGCATCACATGGTGCCGATCATCGGCGTCGCCCATGTCGCCTATCTGCCGCACCGCCGGGTCGTCGGCATCTCCAAGCTGGCCCGGGTCATCGACGCCTATGCCAAGCGCCTGCAGATTCAGGAGAAGATGACCGCCCAGGTGGCCAACGCCATCAACGACGTGCTGGAGCCCAAGGGCGTTGCCGTCGTCATCGAGGCGGCGCACCAATGCATGACCACGCGTGGCGTTAGCAAGCCCGGCGTGACCATGGTGACGTCGCGCATGCTGGGCGCGTTCCGCGACGATCCGACGACGCGCCGCGAATTCCTGGCCATGATCGGCCACTAGCCTTTTCAAGGGGCCGGTCCGGCCCCGTGCGCCGATTGGTTCCTTCTTTGTCCAAAATGCTCTAAACCTCGTCGCAACGGGGATAAGACGAGGCAAGGGCATGGATTTCCGTCCCATTCTGATGATCGTGGGCACGCTGCTGGCGACGCTGGCTCTGGTCATGTGCGTGCCGGCCGTGGTCGACGCCTCGCTCGGCAATCCGGACTGGGAAGTGTTCGCCGCCTCCGCCGGGGTGACCCTGTTCCTCGGTGTCGCCATGGCGCTGACGGCGACGGCTGGCGGCGTGCGGAACCTCAGCGTGCGCCAAGCCTTCGTCATGACGACGCTGACCTGGGTCGCCCTGACGGTGTTCGCCTCCTTCCCTTTCATGTTCTCGGAACGGGACCTCAGCTTCACCGACGCCTTTTTCGAGGCCATGTCGGGCCTGACCACCACGGGATCGACCATCCTGACCGACCTGGACAGCCTACCGCCCGGTATCCTGTTATGGCGCGCCCTGCTGCAATGGCTCGGCGGCATCGGGATCATCGTCATGGCGATCGCCATTCTGCCCATGCTGAAGGTCGGCGGGATGCAGCTGTTCCGTATGGAATCCTCGGACCAGTCGACGGAAAAGGCCATGCCCCGCGCGGCCCAAATCGCCAGCACCATCGGCGTCATCTACCTGTTCCTGACCATGGTCTGGGCCGGGGCCTTCTGGCTGGCGGGGATGAGCGGGTTCGACGCCGTGGCCCATGCCATGACCACCATCGCCACCGGCGGGTTCTCGACCCATGACGATTCCATGGGCCATTTCGACCATGCGGCCATCGATTACATCGCCTCGGCCGGCATGGTCATCGGCGCGCTGCCCTTCATTCTTTACGTGCGCTTCCTGCAGGGTCAGTTCATGGCCCTGCCCCGTGACCCCCAGGTGCAATGGTTCCTGACCACGGTCGGTGCCGTCGTCGTGGTGACCGCCGTGTGGCTGTGGCTGGAACAGGACAAGCATCCGTTGGATGCGCTCAGGCTCGCAACCTTCAACATCATCTCGATCATCACCGGCACGGGCTTCGCCACGGACGACTATTCCCTGTGGGGGCATTTCGCCCTGCCGATCTTCTTCTTCATCATGTTCATCGGCGGCTGCGCCGGGTCGACGACCTGCGGCATCAAGGTGTTCCGCTTTCAGATCCTCTACGCCGCCTGCCGCACCCAGCTGCGCCACCTTTTGCATCCGCACGGCGTGTTCATTCCCTACTACAACAAGCAGCCGATTTCCGACGAGGTCATCATCTCCGTGTTGTCGTTCTTCTTCGTGTGGTTTCTCTGCTTCACGGTGCTGGCGCTGGGGCTGGGTTTCCTCGGGCTCGATTTCGTGACCGCCTTTTCCTCCGCCGCCACGGCGATCGCCAACGTCGGTCCGGCGCTGGGCGAAACGGGCCCGGCGACGACTTTCGCCGACCTGCACGACGGCGCGAAATGGCTGATGGCCATCGGCATGCTGCTGGGGCGGCTGGAACTGTTCACGGTGATCGTGCTGTTCACCCGCGCGTTCTGGCGCAACTGAACGGGGCGGCAGGGCCGCTTACCTCCTTCTGGACGCCCTGCCTTAGCCACGGGCACCCGCCCCTCGCCTGCCCATTAATCGCCCAAGAGCTCGCTCCGGCGTAAAAATTTACCTCCGCCGAAACGCCCGCCCAAGGGCGCGCGCCTTCGGAAATTACATAAATTATTCAATATTTTATCACCCGCCCTTGACGAGGGCCGGTAGCTCTCAGCCGCCAAGAGCCTCCTTGGCATGGCCCATGCAATGTTCGGATGCAAAGACCGCAAGCGCGCCCATCGGGGGGCGGTCAGCAGCGAACATCCGACAGGAAGCGACATGGACCAGACGACCGCCCACGACCTTACCGATATCGAAGCCCGCGTGCTCGCGCGGATCACCGAGCCCGCGTGGCAGGAGCTGACGACGGAGCTTGTCCGCACGGGACAGCCCAATTCGGCCAACCCCCTGGACCCGGACATTCCCGCCGGTGAGGAAGAAGCCATCGCCCTGCTGGTCGCGGGCAAGCTCGAAGTCATGGGCATGGCCGTGGAAAAGTATGAATCCGTGCCCCACCGGCCCAACGTCGTCGGCCGCCTGCCCGGGCCCGAGGGCGGCCCGAGCCTGATGATCAACGATCACCTGGACACTTATCCCGCGGTCGAGCCCGAGAAATGGGACAAGTGCGGCGGCAATCCGTTCCGCGCGACGCGTCACGGCGACTGGCTGTACGCCCGCGGGACCTCCGACACCCGCGCCAACATGGCGGCGGCACTGGTCGCGGTCAAAGCGATCATCGACGAGGGCGTGAAACTGAACGGCGACCTGATCTGCTGCTTCACGGTCGACGAGGAAAAGGACGGCCCCCACGGGTCGATCTACATGTGCCAGGAAATCGGCCTGCGCGCCGACTATTCGATCACCGCCGAGCCGACCGCCTGGGGCGGCGACAGCCCCGATTGGGGCATGAACATTTCCGTCGCCAATTCCGGCCACTGCCTGATCGAGATCGCCCTGCAGGGCGTGAAGTCGCACATCTGGCGGCCCGACACGGGCGTCAACGCGATCTCGCTGGCGGCCGACATCATTCCCCATTTGAACACCATGCCGTTCACCCACGAGCAGGCGGAACTGATGGGCAACACGCCGCCCTGCCTGTCCGTCGTGCGCATCCGGGGCGGCCTTCCGGGGGAAATGCAGTTCTCGCCCGACGACTGCCTGCTGACCGTCGCCGTCGTCGGCATCGTTCCGGGCATGACCCTGGACAGCATCCTGGCCGATATCGAGAAAGTGGTGGCGGATGTGATCGGCGT
>DNMS01000009.1:0-2094 GCA_003488105.1 Rhodospirillaceae bacterium | reverse complement strand
GGCGGATGTGATCGGCGGGCGGAACTCGGTCGCCTTCTCCGCCCGCCAGGTCCCTGGGTCGCTGTTCGTCGAGGCTACCAAGGCCGTCGGCGCAGACGAACAGCCCTGCGTTTCGATCCGCCGGTCCTACCGCCGCCTGATGGGGGACGAGCCCCGAATCAACCGCAAGAATGCCTTCAACGACACCATCCGGTTCCGCGAGGCCGGCATGAACGCGGTGACCTTCGGGCCGGGCGAAGACGGCTGGGCGCCCGTGAACGAGTGCATTTCCGTGCCCAAGTCCGTCACGGCGGCGAAGATCTACGCCCTGACCATCATGGACATCCTCGGTATCCGGCAATGACGGAAAAGGTGGATGGAGGCGCTGTCCGAGCGTTCGCGGACCCCCGGCCCCGTTGGCTGAAGACGCCGTCGCGGTACCAGATGTTGAGCGCCTGTTCGGTGGCGTTCATGTTCGCCGCCTGGGTCTTCGTCACCGAATTCGGGTTCGCCAACGAACTGTTCCTGCCCCATCCGGCCGCCGTCTTCAATTCCTTCATCAAGGTCGCGACCAAGGGATACCAGGGATCGACGCTGCTGGAACATGTGGGAACAAGCCTGTACCGCATCATGGCCGGGTTCAGCCTGGCCTGCCTGGTCGGCATTCCGCTGGGAATCGCCATGGGTGTTTCCCGCGCCGCCAACGCCGTGTTCAACCCCGCCATCGAATTCTACCGGCCGTTGCCGCCCCTGGGCCTGTACACACTGCTGGTCATGTGGCTGGGCATCGGCGAGGAATCGAAACTGGCGCTGCTGTTCCTGGCCGGATTGCCGGGCATCATCATCGCAACCATTCAGGCGGTCACCACCATCGATCCCATTTATGTCCGCGCCGCCAGATCATTGGGCGCCACCCGGCGTCAATTGCTGTTCCAGGTCTACCTGCCCGGCGCCGGGCCGATCATCCTGACCGGCATGCGCATTTCGCTGGGCTTCACCTACACCGTTCTCGTCGCGGCCGAGATCGTCGCCGCGACGGCCGGGATCGGCTGGATGATCTGGGACGCCGCCAAGTTTCTGCTCAGCGACGTCGTCATCATGGGCCTGATCGTGCTCGGCCTGACCGGTGTGATGCTGGACGTCATCATGCGCCTGGTCGGCAAGCTTCTGATGCCGTGGACGCGCCGTCAACGAACCAACGCCTAACTACGGCGCACCGCCAACGAAGGGGTCGTCTCTCACCAACCGACAACAGGGAAGAGAATAGGAGACTACGATGAAGATACTTATAAAGACCCTGACGGCCCTTGCCGTCTCCGCCGCCCTATCCGCGACGGCCATGGCCGACGCCCCGAAGACGGTCACCGTCGGATATCTGAACCTGGTCAACGCCCAGCTGGTGACCAAGTCCCTGGGCCTGGTGCAGAAGGAAATGCCGGGCGTCGAAGTGAAGTACATCAAGGTCGGCGGCGGCGGCGACATGCTGCGCGCGATCGCCGCCAAGCAGGTTGATTTCGGCGGCCTCGGCAATCCGCCGACGGCCATCGGCGTGACCCGCGGCCTGCCGATCCAGGGCATCATGGTGCTCAACATGCTCGACTATGTCGAAGCCATGGCCGTGCGCACCTCAGCCAACATCAAGAACTTCAAGGACCTGCAGGGCAAGACCCTGGCCGCCCCGTTCGGATCGACGACCCACTACCTGCTGCTGAAGGCCCTGGCCGACGAAGGTCTCGACCCGGCGTCGATGAAAATTCTCGACCTGCGCCCCAACGACATCGCCGTCGCCTGGACCCGCGGCGACATCGACGCGGCCTGGTTCTGGGAGCCGAACCTGAACAAGGCGGTCAAGAACGGCGGCCATATCTTCATGACGTCCGGCATCATGGCGTCGCGCGGATATCCCACCTGGGACGTCGGCGTCGTGATGAACGATTTCGCCGCCAAGTATCCGGACTACGTGAAGAAGTTCCTCAAGGCCGAATGCGCCGGGATCGATTACTGGCTGAACAACCCGAGCAAGACCGCCGCGATCATCGCCAAGGAACTCGAACTGCCGCTCGAAGACGCCACGCGCATGATGAAAGGCACGGAAATGGTGCCCTGCGCCAAGCA
>DNMS01000116.1:2757-4419 GCA_003488105.1 Rhodospirillaceae bacterium | reverse complement strand
GGGCGTAGTCCAGGCCGCTGTCGCGCTTGAACTTGGCGATGATGGCGTCCTGCAGTTCCGGGATGCCGTTGACCGCAGTATAGCGGGTCATGCCGGCGTCGAGCGCCTTTTTCGCCGCCTCGATGATGTGCTGGGGCGTGTCGAAGTCGGGTTCACCGGCCCCTAAGCCGATGACGTCCTTGCCTTGGGCCTTCAGATCGTTGGCCTTCTGGGTGACGGCGATGGTGGGGGACGGTTTGATGGCGGCAAGGCGGTCGGCGAGGAAAGCCATGATCGGGTCCTTGTATTCTGATCCATGGGACAAGGGCATTGGCCCGTTTCCGGGCCGCCCGGAGACTACGCCGCCCTTTTGTTTCAGGCAAGACGCGCAATGAAAAACGCCGGGACGGCATGCGTCCCGGCGTTCTTTGCAAACGTTGTTTCCTGGCGGTTACAGCGCCGCGAGCGCCTGATCCAGGTCAGAGATGATGTCGTCGATGTGCTCGATCCCGACCGACAGCCGCACATAACCTTCGGTGACACCGGCGGCGATTTTTCCTTCGTCGCTCAATTGCTGATGGGTGGTCGACCATGGATGAATGGCCAGCGAGCGCACGTCGCCGATATTGGCCACGTGATAGAACAGCTTCAGGGCGTCGATGAACTTGGCGCCACTGGCGCCGCCGCCGGTCAGCTCAAAACCGACCAGTCCGCCCCATCCGCCGGGCATGGTCTTTTCCCCCTGGGTGCGGATGTCGTCATCCTTTTCCAGACCAGGGAAGATGACGCGGGTCACCGCCGGGTGCGATGCCAGGTGACGCGCCACTGTTTCGGCGTTACGGCAATGCTCGCGCATGCGCAGCGGCAGGGTTTCCAGGCCTTGGATGAACATCCAGGCGTTGAACGGGCTCATCGCCTGACCCATGTCGCGCAGCACGGTGGTCCGCGCCTTCAGGATGTAGGCGATGGGGGCGCCCAAGCCCTTGGCGGCCTCGGTCCAGACGGCGCCGTGATAGCTGGGGTCGGGCTGGGTCAGCATGGGGAAGCGCGCGGCGTGCTTATCCCAGTCGAAATTACCGCCGTCGATGATCATGCCCCCGATCGACGTGCCGTGGCCGCCGATGTATTTGGTCATGGAATAGACGATGATCGCGGCACCGTGTTCGAACGGGTGGCACAGGATCGGTGCTGCCGTGTTGTCGATGATCAACGGCACGCCCAGTTCACGGCCGATGGCCGCGACGGCGGCGATGGGAAACACCCGCAGTTTGGGGTTGGCCAGGGTTTCACCGTAATAGGCGCGGGTCTTGTCGTCGGTGGCGCGGCGGAAATTTTCCGGGTCCGCCGGATCGACGAAGCGGGCTTCGATGCCCATGGTCTTGAGGGTGTTGGCGAACAGGTTCCAGGTGCCGCCGTAAATATCCGTCGACACGACGATATTGTCGCCGGCCTGGGCGATGTTCTGTACGGACATGGCCGATGCCGCCTGGCCAGATGATACGGCAAGCGCCGCGACACCGCCTTCGAAGGCGGCCATGCGCTGTTCCAGCACGTCGCAGGTTGGATTCATGATGCGGGAATAGATATTGCCCAGTTCCTCCAGTCCGAACAGACGGGCCGCATGGGCGGTGTCGTCGAACTGATAGGACGTGGTCTGATAAATCGGCACGGCGACGGAATTGG
>DNMS01000116.1:0-2570 GCA_003488105.1 Rhodospirillaceae bacterium | reverse complement strand
CGGCGCGGTAGCCGTGGTGCAGGCAGATTGTGTTTTTATGCATGGGGATATCTCCTTCAACCCGCTTCCCTCTGGGTGGCGCGTAAAGTAGATCGTTTTGGGGCCATGTTGAAGCCCGGGAACGGAACATTTTCCGCCGCGTGGAAACTGTGGCGAAATCGCGGCCTAGCTGCCTCCAAATGGTCTTGGGTGAACCCTAGGGCCGCCGTACTCCCCCCCTTCAATGCGCTGAGCCGCCGCCCCCTGGATCACAGGCATTCGGGGCGGCCATGCCGAACCGCATAAGGCGGAACCCCGCCGGGAGGGAAGTGCGCCATGCCTATCGTCACCGTCATCGGCCGCCGTTGGTGGGCCTTTCCCTTGGCTTTGGCCGTTACCCTGGTTCTGATGACCGCCATGGCGACGTCATCGGCGCGGGCCGATGGCCCGACCGCCCGGCCGGCAGTTGTGCCGGCGGCGGCCATGGACCTGGGCGGCCTGTTCCTGCCGGCCGGGGATGGCGGGGGACACGATGAAGACGGTGCCGCCCGGGTGCGGGTCGTGCCGCTGCTGGGCACGGACATCAAGGTCCAGGTTTCAGGCCTGATCGCCCGCTATGCCGTCACCCACCGCTTCCGCAATCCGACGGCGCGCTGGACCGAAGCCATCTACACCTATCCCCTGCCGCCGGACAGCGCCGTCGACCGCTTGAGGATGACCGTCGGCGGGCGCGTGACCGAAGGCGTTATCAAGGAACGGGCCGAGGCACGGCGTCTGTACACGGCAGCCAAGAGCATGGGGCGCCGGGCATCCCTGGTCGAACAGCAGCGGCCCAACATCTTCACCACCGCCGTCGCCAACCTGGGTCCAGGCGAGGAAGTCACCGTCGCCATCGAATTTCAGGAACGACTGGCCTTTCGGGACGGGCAGTTCACCCTGCGCCTGCCGTTGGTTGTGGGACCGCGCTATATCCCCGGTCAGGCCCATCCCGTGAACTTCGCGGGTGGGGCCGGCTGGGCCCGGGACACGGATGTGGTGCCCGATGCCTCCAAAATCACGCCGCCGCTGCGTGAGGCGGACGCGGGCAAGGGCAATCCGGTAACCCTTCAGGTCGCCATCGCCGCCGGCTTCGACATCGGCAAGGTCACCAGCCCCGGCCACGACATCACCGTGACGCGGCCGGAAGATGGACGGGCCGTGGTGCGGCTTAACGGTGACGCCGTGCCCGCCGACCGCGATTTCGTCTTGCGTTGGGCCCCGGCCGAGGCGGGGGCGGGCCCCCAGGCCGGGTTCTTCTGGGAAAAGACGGCCGGGGACACCTACGGTTTGTTGATGTTGATGCCGCCCGTGTCCGGCGGCGCCGGGCTCGCCCTGCCGCGACCGGCCCGCGATGTGACCTTCGTCCTCGATACGTCCGGGTCCATGAAGGGCGTCTCTTTGACCCAGGCCAAAGAGGCCCTGGCCATGGCGCTCGACCGCTTGACCCTGGCTGACCGCTTCCGCGTCATCCGCTTCGCCTCGGGCTATTCGGATCTAACACCCCTGCCGGTCGCCGCCGACGCGGCGGCCGTGGCCCGCGCCCAGGTCTATGTGCGGGGATTGCAGGCCGAAGGCGGCACGGAAATCGTCAACGCCGTCACGGCGGCGCTGGCCGGCGTGCACGGCCCGGCCGAGGACACGGGGCAGGGAACCCGGTCGCGCCTCAAGCAGATCGTGCTGATCACCGACGGCGCCATCGGCGACGAGGATCGCCTGCTGTCCCTGATCAACGGGCGCATCGGCGATGCGCGGCTGTTCACGGTCGGCATCGGATCGGCACCCAACGGCTTTCTGATGACCCGCGCCGCCCGCGCCGGGCGCGGTAGCTATACGTTCATCCAGGCCGCCGGCGAGATCAAGGAACGCATGGCCGAATTGTTCCTCAAGTTGGAACGCCCGGCGTTGACCGACGTGGCCCTGACCTGGCCGCAGGGCGGCGTCCATTCGGTCGAGGTCTGGCCCCGGCCTCTGCCGGATCTTTATGCGGGTGAGCCCCTGGTTGCGCTGATGAAGCTGAACGGGGCGGGGCCGGAGATGAAGGTCTCGGGTCGCCTGGGCGGGCGTTTCTGGGAACAGTCGGTGACCATCACAGGCGGTGCCCCGGCACCCGGCGTGGCGAGCCTGTGGGGCCGCGAGAAGATCCGCCAATTGATGGCCAACATGCGGACGGCCAGCCTGCATCTCGAACCCAAGGACGCTGACGCCGCCCGGGTCGAAATCCGCCGGGAAATCGTCGATACGGCGTTGGCCCTGGGCCTGGTCAGCAAGTTCACCAGCCTAGTTGCCGTTGATCTGGAAACCGCGCCGTCGCGCCCTGCCGGCACACCGCTTGCGGCGGCCCAGGTGCCGGTCAACCTGCCGGCGGGTTGGGACCGTGGGGGCCTGGAAGGCACCCCCGCAGCACCTGTGCCGAGCCTACAAAAGACCATGGCGCCGGCAACCCCGATGCCCGCCGGACAGGCCGCGACCCTGGCCTTCGACCGGACGGACCCGGCCATGCGCGCTCATCTCGCCGCCGCTGGTTCCGGCACGCCGTTGGCGGCCACTCCCCA
>DNMS01000382.1:4192-5312 GCA_003488105.1 Rhodospirillaceae bacterium | reverse complement strand
CCCAGGCGAAGCCCCGCACCACGGCGGGCAGCACCCGCCAATAGAACAGCAGGGCCGACAGCGCGCTGATGACCAGCACCAGGGGCAGGGCCTGGAACGCCAGGATGAAGCTGGCGCCCGGGAAGCTTTCCGTGAACGGCAGGGCACCGCCGCCGACATAGCCGAACACCACCTTGGTGCCGTCGAGGGTCGCGTCATGCAGCGCCAGAACGGCCCGGTTGGCGGCCAGGAACAGGGCCTTGGCGGGCGGAAAATTAAGCAGCACCAGGGCGATCGCCGCCTGCAGGGCCAGCCCGGCCAGGACGATGCGCAGCGGAAAGGCCCGTTTGAACCCCCCGTGCCACAATCCCCCAAGTCCCCAGGCCAAGGCGACG
The DNA here is from genome assembly GCA_003488105.1 of Rhodospirillaceae bacterium. The sequence continues at coordinate 4,938 of DNMS01000382.1, read as the reverse complement.
AAGCCGGCCAGACCGATGATGCTCTGCCAAATCATTGCGGGGTCGAGAGTAGCCGCATCGCCGGCCAGGGCAAAGGTGAATGGCGCTAAGTCTTGACCATTACCGCCCAAGGCCATATCTGGGGGGAATTCCCCGTTCCAGAAGCTTGAGTTAAACTGTCGTCATGTCCGTACTTGAAATCATCGTTGCCCCCGACCCGCGCCTGAAGCGCCGGGCCGAATCCGTCGAAAAAGTCGACGATGCGGTGCGCAAGATCATGGACGACATGCTGGACACCATGTACGCCGCCAACGGCATCGGTTTGGCCGGCCCACAGGTCGGCATCCTCAAGCGCATCATCGTGGTCGACGTGTCGCGCGACGACGGGGTGCGCGAACCCCTGCAGATGGCCAATCCGGAAGTGATCTGGGAAAGCGAGGAAGAGCGTCATTACGAGGAAGGCTGCCTGTCCCTGCCCGAGCATTTCGCCGAAGTGGTGCGGCCCGAGGCGGTCAAGGTCCGTTATCTCGACCGCGAGAACGAAATCCGCACCATCGACGCCGACGACATCCTGGCGACCTGCATCCAGCACGAGATCGATCACCTGGACGGGGTGCTGTTCGTCGACCATATCTCGTCCCTGAAGCGCAACATGATCATCAAGAAGCTGCAGAAGCTGAAAAAGCAGCAGGCGGAAGAGGCCACGGCCTGACCGCATCCGCGCCCACGCTTTACCGCGCGCGCCGCGCCCTCTAAAACCCTTCCAT
>DNMS01000382.1:1119-4101 GCA_003488105.1 Rhodospirillaceae bacterium | reverse complement strand
CGGAAGAGGCCACGGCCTGAGTCCCTGCCGGGCCGCCTGGCAATCATCTGGAAAAGCTCAAGGGCGACCGGGCCGGCCAGTACAGCATTCGGATCAACGATCAATACCGTGTCTGCTTTATCTGGCGCGGTGGCCATGTCCATAACGTCGAGATAACCGATTACCACTAGGAGATGACCATGTCCGTCCACCCCGGTGAAATCCTGCGCGAGGAATTCCTTGTTCCGCTCGACATCAGCGCCAACAAGCTGGCCACGGCCATTCGCGTGCCGGTGACCCGGATCGGCGCCATCGTCAACGAACAGCGCGGGATCACCGGCGATACCGCCCTGCGGCTAGCCAAATTCTTCGACACCACGCCGCAATTCTGGATGAACCTGCAAAGCCTTTACGAGATCGAGATCGCCCGCGATCAGCATGGCGCGGAAATCGACCGCGACGTGCGGCGGCGCGCCTGATGGCTTCTTCCGCGCCGGGTCACGCGGCCCTCGATCTCATCTTCATGGGTTCGCCCGATTTCTCGATCCCGGCGCTGCGCGCGCTGCTGGACGCGGGCCACCGTATAAAATGCGTCTACGCCCAGCCGCCGCGCCCGGCCAATCGGGGGCAAAAAGAAACGCCATGCCCGGTCCATGCCTTCGCGCTGGAGCAGGGCCTTCAAGTGCGCACGCCGAAAAGCCTGAAGGATCCGGCGGAACAGGCGGCCTTCGCGGCATTGAACGCCGATGCGGCGGTGGTCGTCGCCTATGGTTTGATCCTGCCCCAGGCTGTGCTCGACGCCCCCCGCCTGGGTTGTCTCAACATTCATGCCTCCCTGCTGCCGCGCTGGCGCGGGGCGGCGCCCATCCAGCGCGCGATCCAGGCGGGTGACGCTGAGACGGGTGTCACCATCATGCAAATGGATGCGGGCCTCGACACCGGGCCCATGCTGCTGACCGGTAGGCTGCCGATCACCGACACGACCACCGCGGGGGCGTTGCACGACGATCTCTCGGCGCTGGGGTCGAAACTGATCGTGAGGGCGCTCGACGGTCTTGTCGCCGGAACGCTTCCGGCGACGCCGCAACCCGATGTGGGCGTGACCTATGCGGCCAAGCTGGACAAGGCGGAAGGGCGGCTCGACTGGACCAAGCCGGCGGCCGAGTTGGCCCGCACGGTGCGCGCCTTCACCCCCTGGCCGGGGACCTGGTTCGAGGCGGGCAAGAAGCGCATCAAGGTCCTGGCCGCCGAGGTCATCGACGGTGCGGGTGCTGCGGAACCGGGAACGGTGTTGGATGATCAAGCGACCATCCAATGTGGTGAAGGGGCTTTCCGCCCGACGCGCATGCAGCGTCCCGGTAAGGAGGCCATGGATGCAGGAGATTTCCTGCGCGGCTTCGACCTGCCCCAAGGAGGGCGGGTCTAGCCACGCCAAAACGCTTCCGGACAGCGCAGGGCCTTTCCGGCAGTGGTTCGGCCTCGTCGGGCAAGAGGCGGGGTATCGCGGCTATTCCTAAAATCGTGTGACTGCAGAAAGACCTTAAACTGTGGCGGGAAACGGTGTCGAAATTTTATTAAAGATAATCTAATATACGGATACCGCGAATTCACTGGATGGGAAGACAGGAAATGACTTGCCGACTGCTGAAGCGCATTTCGGTGCTCACGCTGACTTTGATGGTATTGGCCGCCTGTACGGTTCGTCTGGCGCCGGAGCACGAACAGGCAATCGTTGACGGGCTGCAGGCATTGTCTTCGGAGACGGAGACACTTTTCGTTTCCGTAAGGGAGGGAACGAAGACCGTGGATTACGCGTCCAAACGGAAGGATGTCTACGACAAGCTGATCGGCAAGGCCCAGGGCCTGATGGTTCTGGTCGATGTGCGGCCGGAACCGAAGCCTGCGTTGACCCGCTGGTTCGGGTCGAGTACGGCTGACAACATCACCAAGGACAACAGCAGCGGTGCGTCGTTGTGGCAGGACATCAAGTCCCTCGACGTGCCGACGGACGATCAACTCAAGTGGTACATCGACGAGGTCGAGCGAATGCGGACCGCGGATTCGAAGGTCGATTTACCTGCCGAAGCCATGGCTGCGTTCGGAAAACCGATCCGCCGGGCCTTGAAGAACGCGATCGTCTACGAAATGGCGCTGGAGCGCTAACCGCGCAGGCTAGCGTCTGAGGGAAAGGGAAAATCATGGCAAGATTGGATGCAGGAAAGCTTCTGGACGATGTGCTGGCGGCGGCCGCCGGGACGGCCAGTGTCGGTGTCGATAGCATTACCGACTTCGCCAAGGACTATGCGCAGGACATTGCCGAGTATTCGGCGCTGATCGCTAAGGGTGCGGCGCCAGGCGGGTGGATCGACGAAGAAGATTTGCCGGGATGGACAAAGTCTCTCAAGACGATGGTCCGTGAATTTGCCCGTATGGTGGCCGCCTTGATCGTCGTCGCCGTTGAGAAAATCATCAATGCGGTCTTAAGCGTGATCCGTACGGCCATTGAAGGTGTTATCGGCGCGGGACGCCTTGCGTTTCTGGGCGGGGGCTGATGTTGCGCCGCGTTCGGCCAGAATTCGTGAATTGATGGAGACGGCCCGCCGGGCTTAGCCGCTCTTTTTTTGTGCGCCAACGGCCTTCGCAAGCTGTTCCAATCCTTCGTAAGGTTGGGCGCCGACCAGGCCGTGCAATTGGCCATCGGGGCCGGCGGCGACGAAGGTCGGCACACCGGTGACGCCGTATTGATGGGACTTGGCCCAGTCGGCGTCGACGGCGTCCTTGAAGGTCCGCTCCTCGATCACCTTGCGTGCTTCGTCCACGTCCAAGCCGGCGGCCTTGACCACGTCCAGGATCACCTCGACGTCGCCGATGTTGCGGCGGTCGACGAAATAGGCCTCGAAGAATTTGTCGTGGATGGCCGCGCCGCCGGGCTGGGTTTCGGCCCATGTGCCGACTTCCTGGGCCAGGCGTGAATTGTAGGTGTGGCTGCGGTCCTTGAAGGGC
>DNMS01000382.1:600-936 GCA_003488105.1 Rhodospirillaceae bacterium | reverse complement strand
TCAGGCCCTGCATGCGGGCGTTTTTCTGGGCGATTTCTTCCGGCCCGGTGCCGAACATGTCGGCCAGGGTGCGGCCTTCGGCGGGGGTTTCCGGATGCAGCGGGAAATGCACCAGTTTGATGGTGACGTCGTAATTTTCCTTCAGCTGCTTCACCCGGTTGTCGCCCAGGTAACACCAGGGGCAGACGTAATCGGAGAACACTTCCAGGGTGATCGGATCGGCCATCGGGGGTATTCCTTGTCCTGCGGATGTGACCTCAATCTAGGGCCCCGATACCGGATTTCAAACCATGAACGGATCAAATGGCTGTTATGTCTATGTGCTGGGCACCGGCG
>DNMS01000382.1:0-473 GCA_003488105.1 Rhodospirillaceae bacterium | reverse complement strand
AAAGGGCTGTTATGTCTACGTCCTGGGCGCCGGCGAGGGTGCCACCGCCCGCACTTATGTCGGCTGGTCGACGGACGTTGGCGCGCGGTTGGCGGCGCATAATTCAGGCAAAGGCGCAAAATCCACGCGGGGCCGCGTCTGGCAAATCCTATACGTGGAGCGTTACCGCACGCGGGGCGAGGCGATGTCCCGGGAATGGCATTTGAAGCGCGACCGCAAGTTCCGCCGCGCCCTGCTGGACGGCGCGATCCCGGGATAGCCGGGGTCGCGGCGCCAGGCTAGATCAGATGAATGTCGGCGCGGTCGCCGTAGCTGCCTTCGATCAGGGAGGTGGCATGGCGAACCATGTCGGCCCCTTCACGGCGGCGAATGACGAAGGCGTTTCGGCCCGAGGCCGGTGCCGGTGCATGGCTGACGAAATTGTGCAGGCCATAGGTGATGAGAAAGTTTTGTTCGGTGGTCATGTGAATTCC
>DNMS01000397.1:3166-4768 GCA_003488105.1 Rhodospirillaceae bacterium | reverse complement strand
GCGTGCTTCTGTGGCAATCCCCTGGACAACACCTCGAACGACTGGCCGCCGTCGCGGGTGCGCGAGACGACCAGCTTGCCGTCCTTGGGAATGCGCCGTTCGTCCTTTTCCGCCGGCACGAACCAGGCGGTCTCGCCGTCCGTCGGATGGGCCTGCACGGCGAAACCAAAACCCGTGGGCTTGGCCGCCGTCACCATCGTCCAATTCTCGCCGCCGTCGGTGGAGCGGAAGATGGCGCTGTGATGCTGGCACCACATGACGTCGGGATGGCCCGGGCATTGCGCCAATTGGTGGATGTCCTGGGGGATGGGGTCGCCCTGCTGATCCGGTGGCATGTATTCGTTGGTCATGCCCTTGTTGATGACGTTCCAGGTCCGCCCCTCGTCGCGCGTCGCCCAGACGCCCCCCGTGGACACGCCGACGGTAACATGGGCCGGATCGCGGGGGTCGACCAGGACGGAGGACAATCCCGGTTGCTCACCCCCGGCGACGCCGAACCATTTCTTGCGATCCGGATGCAGCCACAGGCCTTCGACCAGGGACCAGGTTTCGCCCATGTCGTCGGAACGGAACAGGCCGCCCGGCATGGTCCCGGCGTAAAGCCGCCCCGGCACGCCGCCCGGTGTGAAGTTCCAGATGCGCCCGAGGGTCCAAGGATGGGGGTCGTCGTCGGCGTCTTCCGGTTTTTCCGGAAAGGTCGGCATGGCCATTTCCGCCCACGTGCCCTTCGAGTCCCGGCGCCACAACTTGGGCCCGAAATGCCCCAGGTCGGGGGCGGCCAGGGTCATGCCGTCGATGGTCAGAACGGCCGAAATGGGGTCGCCCAGGAAGTGGCTGGCGACGATATCCCAGCCGCCGTTCTTACGGGCGATTTCAAACAGACCCTTGCGGGTCGCCACCTGAAGAAGGTCACTCATCACATCGTTCCTCTTACCTCAGCCCCCAGAGAGGGCCTGAAAAACATGAATCTCATCGTCTGGTTCCACCGGGTCGGTCAGTTTCGCGCGGTCCCGGGCCGGCGCACCCGCGACGAACACCGCGACGTGGCGGCGCAGCGCCCCCTGGTCGTCGAGGATGTAGCTTTTCAGCGCCGGATGATCCCGGAACACGGCAGCCAATGCCGCCCCCAGGGTCGCGGCCCCCGGCCCCACGTCGACGCTGGGGGCCGGCAGGAAGCGTTCAAGCTGGCTGGTGAAATGCACGGTCGCCATGGCGCTGTCGATCACCCCACCGCCAAAAGACCGGCAATCTTGTCGAGGCACATGCCCCAGCCCTGACCGTGCAGGTCGCGCGCTTCGCCATCGGCGAACGCCTCATGACGCAGGGTCAGTTCCGTGCCGCCGTCCTGTTCCGCCAACGCCACGGTGACCAGGGTATCCGAGCCTTTGAAGCCTGCGGCTTCCCAGGACCAGGTGAAGACCAGACGGTCCGGTTGGGATATCTCGCGGTACACGCCCCAAACACGGTTCACGGTGCCGTCCGGCATATGCCCCTCGGAAACGAATTCGCCGCCGACGCGCAGGTCGTTGCGGAAACTGACCTCGCTTTCCGGGGCACAGCCGAGCCAGCGGACGACGTGCTGCGGCTCCGTGAACATGCGGA
>DNMS01000397.1:0-3092 GCA_003488105.1 Rhodospirillaceae bacterium | reverse complement strand
CGGCTCCGTGAACATGCGGAAGACCAACGCCCTGGGGGCTGCGAACCGGCGCGTGACGATCAGGGCGTCGGCGGTGGTCGGGGCTGTTTTGATCTGTGAGGTCATGGCACCGTGGCCCTTTCAACCGTTGCAATCGACAAGATAGCCGCCCAGGCGGTCGAGGCTCGCACCCCAGCCTTCGCCATGGGCCGCACAGGCGTCTTCGGTGTCGAAGGATTCGTGACGCAGCGTCAGTTCCGTCTGGCCGTCCTTGTCCTCGAAGGTGACGGTGACCAGCGTCTCGCCGCCCTGGAAGCCGTCGGTGCTTTCCCAGGCCCAGGTGAAGACCAGGCGCGACGGTTCCTCAATCTTGCAGTAGACGCCGGTGATGCGGTGCGTATGGCCGTTGGACAATTGCATGACGGCGGTGAATTGGCCGCCGACCCGGAGGTCGTTGGTGAAATCGACCTCGCCCGTTTCCGCGCAACCCCACCAGCGGACGATATGTTCCGGCTGGGTCCAGAGTTTGAACAACAGGGCGCGGGGTGCCGCGAAGGTGCGGGTCAGCAGCAGGGTCGTCTGCGGGTGGTCCAGTTCGGGATGGGCGGCGGTATCCATGGGGCATTTCTCCCTTGGGACAAGGTCTGTCAGTTGGCGTGGTTTTTCAGATGATCGTCCAGGCGGGCGAAGGTGCCGCCCCAGCCGCCGAACATGGACGGCATGGTGGCCGCGAACGTCGCCTGCTGGGCTTCGGTCGCGTTGAAGGGCTCGGACGTCAGGGAAATTTCCGTCTCATCGCCCAGGTCCTTGAACGTGATGACGGTCAGCATCTGGCGGGGCCAGTCACCGGGGAACGGGGACGCCGCGAAGTCGCCTTCGGGATTGGAAAATCCGTTGAGAACGACCAGCCGGTCCGGCGCCGTGATCTCGCGGAACACGAACTTGCCCCATACCTCCATGCCATTGGGAAACATCAGCTGATAGTGGAAGCTGCCGTCGACGCGAAGGTCGAGGTCGCACTTTCCGACGGTGCAGCCGGCGGCGCCCCACCAGCGCACCAGGTGTTCGGCCTCGGTCCACATGCGCCAGACAAGATCGCGCGGCGCCTTGGCGCGGTGGCCGGTTTTGAAAACCGGGTTTTGCGCGCTGGTTCCGGTTGCGCTAGTGGCGTTCATCGCTGGCATCCTTTTTCTGTATTTCTTCCAAATAGGCTTCAAGCCGGTCGAAGCTCTGCTCCCAGAACCGGCGGTATTCCTCGACCCAATCGAAGACCGGCTTCAGCCCTTCGCCGTTCAGGCGGCAGGGCCGCCATTGCGCCTGGCGGCCGCGCTCGATCAGGCCGGCGCGCTCCAGCACCTTCAGATGCCGGGAGATCGCCGGCAGGGACATCTCGAACGGCGCGCCAAGCTCCGACACCGACGCCTCGCCCGAGGCGAGCCGCGCCAGAATGGCCCGTCGGGTCGGGTCGGCCAAGGCCTGGAAGGTTTCGCTGAGGGGGTCCGTGGTCATGCCGTATCGATCTTTCTTTATTTAACGTATTGGTTAAATACTAAACCGGCATCGGCCTGTCAAGCGCGCGCGCATGACCATTTCGGGTCAGCGCACGGCTTGCGGCTTGAAGGTCCGTTCCGGTTGCGTCAACAGATCGCGGCGGCGGATCACCGGCAGGTCCAGATCACTTTCATCGGCCGCTTCCAGCAACCCATGAACCGAGGCCGTGGCCCGCGCCGCCGCATCGCGCAATGCCATGCCGGCGAGCAGATGTCCGATCAGCAGACCTGCAAACACGTCGCCCGCCCCTTTCGCCCGGCGAGCCAGTTTCGGCGCCTCGATCAGCCACTCACCTTCGTCGTCGACGGCGAGCGTCCCGATCATCAATCCACCTAGGTCCGGATCGGGATGGTCCGGCACGGAGGTCACGACAACGGCCCCCGTGCCGCGGGCGCGCAGCGCATGGGCGGCGGCCACGGCCGTGCCGACATCGACCACCCGGTCGCCGGTCAACTGTTCCAGCTCGAACGCATTGGGCAGGGCCAGATCGGCGCGCGGCAGGGCCTCGCCGCGAAAGAACGGCACCAGGGCGTCGTCCACGTAAAGGCCTTCGTCGCGGTCGCCGAGAATAGGATCACAGACGTAGATCGCCCCGGCCCGCGCCGCCTTGACCCGGTCGACAATGCCGAGCGCCGCCCGTGCCGTGTCGGCCCCGGCCATGTAGCCCGTCATCACCGCCCGGAAGGCCGGAGCCCCGGCCAGCCCCAGGATCGCATCGGCCAATGCCCGGACCTCTTCGGCCGGCACTCGCCGCCCGGTCACCGTACGGTGGCCCGGATGATTGGACAGCACCACCGTGTCCACGGGGGCAACGTCGCGGCCGAGGGCCTGTAGCGCCGGCACGACGGCACTGTTGCCCACGTAGCCGCGGGAAACCCGCGAATGGAAGGACAGAACGGACATGCGCGGAAGCTTGCCACCGGCGGAACGAACTTGCTAGTGTGCGCCGCAACATAATCATTCTATTTCCAGTCCAATTCATTGTCTTAAGGAGAGCTTTCAGATGGCCCCCTCCATTCGGCCCCGCCGTTCCGTTCTGTACATGCCCGGCTCCAACGCCCGCGCCCTGGAAAAGGGCCGCAGCCTGGCCGCCGACGGCCTGATCCTGGACATGGAGGACGCCGTCGCCCCCGACGCCAAGCAGACCGCCCGCGACCAGATCACGGCGGCCATCGCCGAGGGCGGATACGGGGCGCGCGAGTTGATCGTGCGGACCAACGGTCTTGACGGCCCCTGGGGCGAGGACGACCTGAAGGCCGCGGCCAAGATGGGCGCCGATGCGGTGCTGCTGCCCAAGGTCGAATCGAAGGCCGTGGTCGATCAGGCCATCGCCATCCTGGACGCCGCCGGGGCGCCGAAAGACCTGCCGATCTGGGCCATGATGGAAACGCCGCTCGGCATGCTGCACGCCGAGGAAATCGCCTTTTCCAGCCCGCGCCTGCAATGCCTGGTCATGGGCACGTCGGACCTGGCCAAGGACCTGCGGGCCCAGCACACCCCGGACCGCATTCCCTTCGTGACCTCGCTGGGGCTGTGCCTTCTGGCCGCCCGCGCCGCCAAGA
>DNMS01000019.1:3622-3913 GCA_003488105.1 Rhodospirillaceae bacterium | reverse complement strand
CCTGGAAACCGTCGGCCCCGACGGCAAGATACTGACCTCCCCTGACGTCGTCGTCCTGGCCGTGCCGGAACGCACCGACACCGGCCCCCTGGTGGCCGAGGAACGGACCACGGAACCGCTCGCCATCCGCATGCCCCGCGAAGGCGAAGGGCCGAGCAGCCTGATCCAGGGCGACGGCCCGCAAAAGATCGAATTCGACATCAGCGCCGTCGACTACACCCCCGCCGGCCGGGTCATCATCAGCGGCCGCGCACCGGCCGGCGACAGCGTGACCTTGTACATGGACGGCAC
>DNMS01000019.1:2697-3427 GCA_003488105.1 Rhodospirillaceae bacterium | reverse complement strand
GTACATGGACGGCACGCCCCTGGGATCAGCCCAGGCCGACGCCCGGAACCGCTGGTCCCTGACCTTGAAAGACAAGGTGGCACCCGGCGTGCACAAGCTGAAGGCCGAACGCATCAGCCCCGCGGGCAAGGTTCTGGGCCAGGTATCCATTCCCTTCCGTCAGGATGAGATCATGCCCAATCTGGCGGCCGGGCAGGTCGTCATCGTGCAGCCGGGCAATTCGCTGTGGCGGATCGCGCGGCGGGTCTACGGCGAAGGCGTGCAGTACACGATCATCTACCGCGCCAACAAAAAACAGATCGGCGATCCCGATCTGATCTATCCGGGTCAGGTTTTCCAGGTTCCCAAGTCGGCGAACTGACGCCGGGCAGCGGCCTACTCGGCGGGAGACGGGGCCTCGGGCGCGGGCAGCAAGGCATAGACCGCCTTGCTTGCCCCTGCGATCAGCGCCAGCAATTCCAGATACGGCTTGGCCGACAGCAGGAACGCGACCGTCTTGGTCAGCAGCGATTGCGGCGTCAGGGTTTCATCGAAATTGAATTCGTCAAGGAACAGGATGCGCTGCTCCTGTGTGATGGTGATGCGCCCGCCAAGCGCCCTGCCCGCTTCGTGGACCACGGCCCGCATGTTGGTGCGCAGGTCCGGCGCCTCGGCCGTATAGGGCAGATGGCCCAGCACCGCATGGATGCGCATGCGGGTATGCCCGGGTTCGACTTCGGCCCGCACGGCG
>DNMS01000019.1:437-2475 GCA_003488105.1 Rhodospirillaceae bacterium | reverse complement strand
CGGCCCGCACGGCGAACTGATACCCCATGTAATTGAAGGTGAACCTGATCAGTCCGTCATTGTTCTTGCGGACAAACTGGCCGTCGCTGTCGAGACCCATGGCCCCCAACGGCATGGCCGTGGCGGGGGTTGTGGCAGAGTCGACGAGGGCTTTGGTCTTTTCGGCGGAAGAGGCTGTGGCCACGCGTGTCTCCTGTCTACTTGCCGGATTATCGTCTTTTTGCTTAGCCCCTGACAAGCACCCGCGAAGCAGATCGTGGGTATTTCGACCGGGCATTCCGGGTAAAATATGTTATGTAGGGCGCCCGAGCCGCCGGCCCCGCCGGTGGCACGATCGCAACTGACATCAACGGCGGCGGCACATGAAACAGAATATCATCCTGGATACCGTCATGACCCCCATCCACAAGGCGGGCTGGCCGTTCATCGCGCTGTTCGCGGCGGTCACCATCGTCCTGTTCTTCATTGCCGAGGAACTGGGTTGGCTGGGCGTGGTTCTGACGGCCTGGTGCGTCTACTTCTTCCGCGACCCGGACCGCATGACGCCCCTGGGCGACACCCTGGTCATTGCCCCCGCCGACGGCGCCGTGCAGATGATCGACCGCGCCGCCCCTCCGCCGGAACTGGAAATGGGCGACGAGGAACGCACCCGCATCGCCATCTTCATGAACGTATTCAACGTGCATGTGAACCGCACGCCCGTGTCGGGCAAGGTGGTCAAGCTCGCCTATCGGCCCGGCGCGTTCCTGGATGCCTCCCTCGACAAGGCCAGCGTGGAGAACGAACGCCAAAGCGTGCGTCTGAAGATCGCCGGCGTGAGAAGCCGGTCGCCGAAGAAGAACGAAATCGCCGTGGTGCAGATCGCCGGCCTGGTGGCGCGGCGCATCCTGTGCGATCTCAGTGAGGGCGACACGGTCAGCGCCGGTGAACGCTTCGGCCTGATCCGCTTCGGCTCCCGCGTCGATGTCTATCTGCCCGAGGGCTGCGAGCCCTTGGTGTCCGTCGGCCAGACATCCATCGCCGGCGAAACGGTGATCGCCGAAATCGGCGCCGAAAGCGCCCGCACGGCGCAGCGCCGTTAACGGAACGGAAGGCCTGGGGCCATGAGCGACGCCAAACCCGACCCAAAACCAGCCCAGGGTGAGCGCCCTCGCCGCCTGCGGCGCGGGCTCCGGGTCATGCCGATCAACAAGATGATCCCCAACATGTTGACCCTGGGGGCCTTGGCTTCGGGCATGACGGGGATGCGCTTCGCCCTCAACGAACGCTGGGAAGCAGCCGCCTTCGCCATCCTGATCGCGGCGATCCTGGATACCCTGGACGGCCGCGTCGCGCGCCTGTTGAAGGGATCAAGCAAATTCGGGGCGGAACTGGATTCCCTGTCCGACTTCATCTGCTTCGGTGTGGCACCGGCGATGATTCTCTATCACTGGGCATTAGAAGACGCGGGCCGCTTCGGCTGGTTCCTGGTCGTGCTGTTCGCCATGTGCTGCGCCATGCGCCTGGCGCGCTTCAACACCATGCTGGAAGACGACAAGAAACCCGTGTGGGCTGGACGGTTCTTCAGCGGCGTGCCCGCACCTGCCGGGGCCGGGCTGGTCCTGCTGCCGATGATCCTGTCGTTCCAGGTGCCGGAAGACTATGTCGGCTACCTGCAGAACCCCTATCTGGTCTCGGTCGTACTGATCGCCTGCGGCGGGCTGTTCGTCTCCACCCTGCCCACTTTCTCGTTCAAGAACATGAAGATGGCACGGGCCTGGATGATGCCGCTTATGATCGCCGTGGCGGTCCTGGCCGCCTTCGTGGTGACCGATCCCTGGCTGGCGTTGACGGCAATCCTGGCGCTCTACATCGCCAGCTTCCCCCTCTCCATCCGCTCCTACCTATGGCATAAAAATCGGTCGACCAACCCGATGCCGGCGCCGGAACCGACTGCCGAATAACCCCCTACTCCGCCGCCTGAGGCTGATCACCGGTCCGTCGCCGGGCCCGCCAGGCCTGGAAATTCGCCCGCACCATAAGCGCCGCCGGGGTCACG
>DNMS01000019.1:0-194 GCA_003488105.1 Rhodospirillaceae bacterium | reverse complement strand
AGGGGTCACGATCAGGGTCAGCACCGTGGCGAAGGCCAGGCCGAATACGATGGCCGTGGCCAGCGAGCGCCACCATTGGGTCGAGGGCGCGCCGACCGTGACCTCGTGATTGACGAAGTCGATGTTCATGCCCAGCACCATGGGCATCAGGCCCAACACCGTGGTGACCGAGATCAGCAGCACCGGGCGCAGAT
>DNMS01000325.1:4160-4355 GCA_003488105.1 Rhodospirillaceae bacterium | reverse complement strand
GTCTGGCCCAGCTACGGCGCCGTCATCGCCGTGCTGGCGGTCCTGCTGTGGCTCAGCCTGCGCGGTCTCAAGGCCGCCGAACGTGAGCTGGCCCAATTGGAAGGGGATGCCCCCCGCGCCCGGCGCGCGCCCCCCACGGACGACGGAGCGGCCCGGCCGTGAAGCGCAAGCATAAACGCCTGACCTTCGCCGCCA
>DNMS01000325.1:3595-3847 GCA_003488105.1 Rhodospirillaceae bacterium | reverse complement strand
GCCTGCTGGGCGTCGCCGCCGCCCTGGTGCTGACCGCGTTCGAGGAAAGCATCGTGTTCTTCCATTCCCCCACCGACATCGCCGAAGGCAAGGTCAAGATCGACCGCCGCGTGCGCCTGGGCGGCCTGGTCGAGGAAGGCAGCGTGAAGAAGCCCGGCGGTGCCGTCACCGCCTTCCGCATCACCGACGGGGCCAATGTGATCGACGTGACCTACCGGGGCATCCTGCCCGACCTGTTCCGCGAGGGGCAGG
>DNMS01000325.1:1159-3382 GCA_003488105.1 Rhodospirillaceae bacterium | reverse complement strand
GACCTGTTCCGCGAGGGGCAGGGCGTGGTCACCGAAGGCCGCCTGCAGGGCAGCCTGTTCGTGGCCGAGGAAGTCCTGGCCAAACACGATGAAAATTACATGCCGCCCGAGGTCGCCGACGCGCTGAAGAAATCCGGCCGCTGGCAGGAAGGGTCGGACCAGAAACACCCAAGCAAGGGGGATGCCGCCAAATGATCGCCGAACTGGGCCATTTCGCGCTGATTCTGGCGCTGTTCGTTTCCGCCGTGCAGGCCACCCTGCCCCTGATCGGCGCGCATCGGGGCGATGCCGGATGGATGGCCGTGGCCCGCCCGGCGGCCCTGATGCAGTTCCTTTTGGTCGCCGTCGCCTTCGGCTGCCTGATGAACCTTTACATCACGTCGGATTTTTCCGTCCTCAACGTCGCCCAGAATTCGCATACCGATAAACCGCTGATCTACAAGATTTCCGGCGTGTGGGGGAACCACGAGGGCTCGATGCTGCTGTGGGTGCTGATCCTGGCCCTGTTCGGATCGGCCGTCGCCGCCTTCGGCGCCAATCTGCCGCCCAGCTTGCGCGCCCGCGTGCTGTCGATCCAGGCGCTGATCGCCGTCGGCTTCTATCTGTTCATTTTGCTGACCTCGAACCCGTTCGAGCGGCTGATCCCGGCCCCCATCAACGGCAACGATCTGAACCCGCTGCTGCAGGACCCGGGCCTGGCCTTCCATCCGCCCATGCTCTACCTGGGCTATGTCGGTTTCTCCATGGCGTTTTCCTTCGCCATCGCGGCCCTGATCGAAGGCCGGGTCGACGCCGCCTGGGCGCGCTGGGTGCGCCCCTGGACCCTGGCCGCCTGGTGCTTCCTCACGGCCGGCATCGGATTGGGCAGCTGGTGGGCCTATTACGAACTGGGCTGGGGCGGCTGGTGGTACTGGGATCCGGTCGAAAACGCGTCGTTCATGCCCTGGCTGGCGGGCACGGCCCTGCTGCATTCGGCGACGGTGGTGGAAAAGCGCGACACGCTCAAGGGCTGGACCATCCTGCTCGCCATCATCACCTTTTCCATGAGCCTCTTGGGCACCTTCCTCGTCCGTTCTGGCGTGCTGACCTCGGTCCATGCTTTCGCCACGGACCCGACGCGCGGCGTGTTCATCCTGATCCTGCTGATCATCGTGATCGGCGGCTCGCTCGCCCTCTATGCCTGGCGCGGCCCGCAATTGATTTCCACCGGCCTGTTCCAGCCGATCAGCCGCGAGGGCGGATTGCTGTTCAACAATCTGGTCATGGCGACGGCGACGGCGGTGGTGCTGCTCGGCACGCTCTATCCCCTGCTGCTCGACGCCGTCGGCGGCGGCAAGGTCTCGGTCGGCCCACCGTTCTTCAACGCCGTGTTCATCCCCATCATGCTGCCGATGATCGTGGTCATGGCGGTCGGCCCCATGCTGAACTGGAAACGCGGCGACTGGCGCGCCGCCGTGGCGCGTCTATGGCCAGCCATGGTGGCGGCCCTGCTGGCCGCCGTCGGCGCCTGGGCCCTGGTCACCGACGGCCCGTTCCTGGGCATCGTCGGCATGGCCTTGGCGGCCTGGCTTGCCGTCGGCACGCTGGTTGAACTGACGGAACGCTTGCGACTGCGCCGGGACGGCCTGGGCCGCGCCCTCGGCCGCCTGGCGCGTCAGCCGCGCGCATCCTGGGGCATGACCCTGGCCCATCTGGGCCTGGCCGTGACCATCGCCGGGATGACCGGCGCCGGGGCCTGGGTCAAGGAAAGCATCCAGGTCATGGCGCCCGGCGATACGGTGACGCTGGCCGGTTACGAATTCCGTTTCGACGGCGCGCAAGACGGCCAGGGCCCCAACTATGCCTTCACCGCGGGTCATTTCACGGTATCCAAGGGTGGGCGGGTGCTGGTCGTTCTCGACCCGGAAAAGCGCGTCTACAACGTCTCGGGCCAGCCGACGACCGAGGCCGGGATCGAGCCGACCCTGCTGGGCGACATCTACGCCGTGATCGGCGACCAAGGCACCACGCCCGAAGGCAAGCCCGGCTTCGTCACGCGGCTGTATTTCAACCCGCTGGTCGCCTGGATGTGGGCTGGTTTGATGATCATGATCGCGGGCGGGGCGCTCAGCCTGTCGGACCGCCGCCACCGCGTCGGCGCCCCGGCGCGGCGGGGTTCCGTGGCCCAAACCGCCGGCGCGGACTGAGGACAGGCCATGAAATCGCGCCTGCTCTATTTGCTGC
>DNMS01000325.1:0-924 GCA_003488105.1 Rhodospirillaceae bacterium | reverse complement strand
CCTGCTCTATTTGCTGCCGCTCGGCCTGTTTCTGGTGCTCGCCCTTTATTTCGCGGTCGGCCTGACCAAGGACCCGAAAATCATTCCCTCGGCCCTGATCGACAAGCCGGCGCCGGAATTCACCCTGCCGCCCGTGGCCGGCGGCAAGCCCGGTGGATTTTCCACGGCCGACCTGAAAAAGGGCGGGGTCAGCGTGGTCAATGTATTCGCCAGCTGGTGCGTGCCCTGCCGCGCCGAACATCCCGAGATCAACAAACTGGCCAAGATGGGCATCGTTCCCGTCTACGGCCTGAACTACAAGGACGCGCCCGAGGCGGCGCGTGCCTGGCTCGATAAACTGGGCGACAGCTACACGGCCACGGGCGCGGACGAAAGCGGGCGCGTCGGCATCGACTGGGGGGTTTACGGCGTGCCGGAAACCTTCATCGTCGACGGCACGGGGCGCATCCGCTTCAAGCATGTCGGCCCCATCGTCGGCGACAAGCTGGAAACGGAAATTCTGCCGCTGATCCGCTCGATCCAGGGGACCGGCAAATGATTCGCGCCGTGGTTCTCGCTGCCCTGCTGTTGGCCGCCCTTCCCCTGTCACCCGCCCACGCCGTCAATCCGGACGAAATGCTGGCCGACCCCGCGCTGGAACACCGCGCGCGGGTGATCTCCAGGGATCTGCGCTGTCTTGTCTGCCAGAACCAGTCGATCGACGATTCCGACGCGGGCCTGGCCAAGGATCTGCGCGTGCTGGTGCGCGAACGCCTGAAGGCCGGTGACAGCAACGAACAGGTGATCGACTACGTGGTCGCCCGCTACGGCGATTTCGTGCTGTTAAAGCCACCCGTCAAGGGCTCGACCCTCGTTCTCTGGATCGGGCCGGCGGTGGTCGCCTTGTTCGGCATCCTGGCCCTGATCCTGTTTTACCGTCGCCGC
>DNMS01000254.1:1635-2750 GCA_003488105.1 Rhodospirillaceae bacterium | reverse complement strand
GGCATCTATCGTTACGGTCATGGCACAGGTTCCGTTGCGGCAAGTGAAGCCGCCGTTCTACACGCTTGCTTAGTCTTTTGGCAGAATTTTCAGAACGTCACCCGCCTCGGGCGGGATGGTTTCAAGGGTCAGGGTTTGGCCGTCCCGCCAGGCATCGGCCAGATCGCGATAACGCGGGCTGAGCGGATTGCCCGACTGCCCCGTCGCGATGACGAAGCGAGATCCGTCAAGATCGCTCAAATCCATCAGGGCGCGCAGCCCGGCACCATGGCGATGGGCAAAGGGGGCATCCTTGCGCCCGAACCACATGGCGCCTCGGTTCAGGGTGTCGTTGCCGCCGTCGGTCGCGACTTCGACCGTGGTCCAGTCGCCGACCACAGGCAGATGGCGGAACACGGGATGTTCGAACCGGGCAACATGCACATCCCCCCAGATCGCCGTGCGGCCCAGCTCCCGATCCAGGCCCATGAGGTCGCGGGCCGTGTCGTCCAAGGCGCGGACGACCGCGTCGGCGCAGGTTTCGACCCTGTCCGCCGTCCCCTGGTCGTCGCACCACGGCTGCCCGGCGGTCAAGGCGCGGACCACGGCCTGGATACGCAGGCCGTGCCAGCGGTCGATCGGGTCGCCCAGGTCGTCGGCGAAGATGGCGCGCTTCAGGTTTAGCGCGAAGAACATGAAGGCGAGGGGGGCGCGCTGGCGGCGGTCCATGGCGCCGTCCCAACGCTCCAGCGTACGAACCAGGGGTCGGCGGCCGGCAACGTCGTCCAATTGCGCCAAGGCGAAGGCCAACAGTTCCTCGGCCCCGGCGGAATGAATGTCCATCTGGGGAGTAATCGGGTCGGGCCGGTCACCGGCCAGCAGATCGGCCAGCCGTCGGGCGCGGAAGGGCGGCGGCCAGTCGGCGGCGATCGCGAAGGGAAAGCCCGGAGGCGTGACCTTGTTGTTGGCGTTCAGCAGCACACCGCCCGGCGGATCGGCATAGCGCGGCATCACCGAGGGGTCGAGATAGCCGCCGTGCCCCACCGGCCCCTGGGTGCGGACCAGCGGCACCGCGCCGCCGCCACGTTTGCGCCGGGGCAGGCGGCCCGCCGTGATCATGCCGATGTCGCCCGCCC
>DNMS01000254.1:806-1505 GCA_003488105.1 Rhodospirillaceae bacterium | reverse complement strand
CCCGCCGTGATCATGCCGATATCGCCTGCCCGGGTGGCATACAGGATGTTCTGGACGGGGGCATGGAACTGGCGCAGGGCCGCCGCGACATCGGCCTTGGTCTTGGCGGCGTTAAGCGCCAGGAGTGCTTCCGGCGTGCGGTCGCCGGCTTCCAGATAGGGGGCGGACAGGGTCACCGGGCGGCCGTCGGCCTCGGTAATGACGGGGCCGTCGGGGGTTTCCAGCACCTTCAGGGTTTCCGGCGCGCCGTCCCGCACCTTGATGACCTCGGTGCGTGTGCCGAATTCGGCCATCCCGTCGCCGGTGTCGGTGCGGTAGGTGCCCGGTTGCCCGGCCGGGGTTTCGATGATCAGGTCTTCCGTATCCGCCCCCGTGGTCGTGAACCCCCAGGCGACATGGCCATTGTGGCCGACCAACAGGAACGGCACGCCGGGCACGGTCGCCCCGGCAAGCACGCCGTCCGGGGTTTCCAAGCGCGCCAGATACCACAAGATCGGCGCCCGGAATTCCAGGTGCGGGTCGTTGGCCAGGAACGGCTTACCGGTCGACGTGCGCGTCCCCGACAGCGCCCAGGCGTTGGACGCCGTGCCCGGCGCGCCCGTGGTGCGCGGGTCCCAATCCATGGCGGGGAAGGCCGCCAACCCGCTGCCGCCGCCGGACATACCCGGAAAGGCGGTCGGCGCGTCGCCGGGATAGGGC
>DNMS01000254.1:0-597 GCA_003488105.1 Rhodospirillaceae bacterium | reverse complement strand
AGACCAGGCTGTCGGCGGGCCTCCAGGGTTCGGGCGTGTGGCGCAGCGCGAGGAATTCGACGGTGCGCGGCCAGGCGGTATCGTCGATCCAGGCGTTGACCCCGTCGGCATAGGCCTTCAGGCGGCTCTTCAATTCGGGCGACGCGGCCTTCGCCTGCGCCTCGGCCAGCCGGTAGATTCCCAGCCTGCGCATGTAGCGGTCCATGTCTAGGGCCGGCGCGCCCAGCATTTCCGCCAGCCGCCCGGCCCCGGCGCGGCGCATCAGTTCCATCTGAAAGAACCGGTCCTGGGCATGGACGAAGCCCAAGGCGAAAAAGGCGCTGTCCCCGTCCTCGGCGCGGATGCGCGGCACGCCGTGGCCGTCGCGGGTGACCGTTACGGGTGCCGGAAGGCCTGCGAGTTTCAGGGTGCCTGACGTCTTGGCAAAGGTCGGGGCGAGCAGGGCCGCGCCACCGCCGACAAGCGCCACGGCCAGTGCCACCCCCCAGACCTTCAGCCCGCGTAACCGCATGACTTAACCTTCCAGGCCGGAAATTTTCGCCCGCCTGCATTGCGGGGGGTAAATCTTGGCGTTATACATCGCGCGACACCAAACTT
>DNMS01000059.1:2077-6223 GCA_003488105.1 Rhodospirillaceae bacterium | reverse complement strand
CAGCTCCTCGTTGCCGCACAGGTCGCAGGGATAATCGCGCATCAATCAGGTCTCCGTTTGCTATCTATTTCACCGGTGCCTTGAGAACCCATTCGTTCCCGCGTTGCTCCCAAATTTTCGGGTCGCGGTGTTTGTCGATGGTGTCTTGGAACTCGGCTTCCGTCAGGGACAGGTGTTCCAAATGCTCGTCGTGATAGGTCGCGGGAAACTCGGCGTCGTACTTGCGCGCCAGTTCCAGGCCTTCGTCGCGGGTCATCTGGCCGTTCTGAATCATGCGGCAGGCGTCGCGCACGGCGCGGCCGAAGCCGAACTTGATGAACTGCATGTGGTAGTAGAGGTTGTCGATTTTGTCGTCGAGGCTGTCGAAATTGGTGAACGTGCCGTCCGTGCGGCCGTTCTCCGCCAGGCGAAAATCGATCTTGTCCTTGATGTAGTCGTAGTTTTCCTTCATCGACCAGCGGAAGAAATAAGCGAAATAAAGCGCCTTCACGCCGACCTCCTCGACCCGGCCCAAATCGGGGTAGAGGTAAGGTGCGAGCTCTTTCTCGTCGACCACGTCATCCATCCAGTTGTAGGGATCGTCGCCGATCTGGTGCTCCAGAACCTCGGCGAAGTCGCGGGCCTTACGGTGTTCCTCGGACAGCACGCGCCCGCCATATTCGCTTTCGCCGTGTTCGGCATAGAAGATCAGGGGCACGTTGTAGTTCACGGCCGCCTGGACCGGCACGGAATTGACGCCCGCATTCCAATGAATTTTCGGGTCGCCGCGTTCAATGAAGAAGCGGCGGGACAGATGGCGGGACACCTTCTGGTTGGGGCGGATCATCAGGTGGTCGAACCCGGCCCTCAGCATTTCCTCGCGGTTATGGGCGGCGACGTCGCTGGGCATCAGCGGCGAAAAGGTGACGAGCAGCGGGTTCAGCCCAAATTCGAACTTCAGTTTCCAGGCGATGGCGCTGGAATCCTTGCCGCCGGACCACGGCACGATGCAGTCGTAGGGGCCATCCGTGGGGCGGAAGCGTTCGAGGTAGTCGAGAAACTCCGCGCGCCGGGCATCCCAGTCGATGGCCGCCTTGGCGGCGGCCGTGTGGCAGGCGTTGCACACGCCGTCGGCATCGAAAACGATGCGCGGCCGAGTATCCGGCATCAGGCAGGTTTTGCAGTAATTGACCATGTCTTCCCAGTATTTTCCGGCCGTGTTCCCGGGCTGTCATATTTCCCGGCGCCGCTGGCGTTCCGGGGGCTATAGCCTGACCGGAATACCTTTCTTTTCCATGAACTTCTTGGCGCTGGAAATCGATGTTTCGGTGAAATGGTAGATGTTCTGCGTGCACACGGCGCTGAGCCCGCCTTGTTCGATGCCTTCGACGAAATGCTTCCAGTTGCCGGCGCCCGCCATGCCCAGCACAGGCAAGGTGACGGCGTCGGCGACCTGCCGGCAGAGGGCGAGGTCGTAGCCCTGGAGCGAGCCATCTCGTTCGACGGACGTGATCATGATCTCGCCGGCGCCCAGGGTTTCGCTTTCCCGTGCCCAATCGCCGGGGGTCTTGCCGGTGGGCCGATCGGCGAAGTGGGAAAACACCTCATAGCCGCCGTCCAGGTTTTCGGATTTCCGCGCATCGACAGACAGGACGACGCATTGGCTGCCGTAGGCTTCCGCGATTTCGGTAATCAGGGCGGGCCGCTCGACCGCGCCCGTGTTGACCACGACCTTGTCGCCGCCCACGGCCATCATTCGCCGCGCATCGTCCAGCGTGCGGATGCCGCCGCCGACGGCAAGCGGCACGAAGCATTCCTTCGCGAACTGGGTGACCACGTCATAGAACGCGCGTTTGTCCGCCTTGGGATCGCGGGTGATGTCCAGGATGACGATTTCGTCGACGGACCAGGAATCCACGAAATTATGCGTGTAACGATAATCCGGTTCGAACAGTTTGGTGCGGAACAGGGTGCCGTCGTTGAAGGTCAGGACCGTGATTAGGCGATTGCGCAGCATCACGCCTTCTCCAGGAAGTTGCCCAGCAGCGTCAGGCCGGCCTGCTGGCTTTTTTCCGGGTGGAACTGGGTGCCGAACACGTTGCCTTTCTGAACCGCGGCGGTGAACGGGCCGCCGTAATCACAGGTGCCGACCTGGGATCCGTCGGGCGGGATTTCCATACGGAAGGTATGAACGAAGTAGAACAGGGATGGATCGGCGATGCCGTCGAACAGGATGCAGTCGGGTTTGGTTTGGGTCAGGTCGTTCCAGCCCACGTGAGGGACCCGCAGTGCGGTGTCAGCGGGCTTAAGGCGGGTCACGGGGGCATCGATCCATCCCAGGCCCGGTGTATGGCCGAATTCTTCGCTGCTGAGCCCCAGAAGTTGAAAGCCGAGGCAGATGCCCAAAATCGGCTTGCGCTGCTTGATGACAAGGTCGCCCAGGATATCGATCAGGCCGCGGTTCGCCAAATTGGCCATGCCGTCGGGAAAGGCACCGACACCGGGCAGGATCAGTTTGTCGGATGCCGCGAGGGTATCCGCGTCCGAGGTGATATGAGGCTCAAATCCCAGTTTGGAGACGGCCCCGGCAACCGATGTCAGGTTGCCGAGGCCGTAATCTACAATCCCGATCATGATTCCGGTCGGTCAAGGCGGGCAGAATGCCCGAAGGGTTTCGGTTTCTGCCCTTAGGACAGATTGTTCCCCATCTTAGCCTGGACCCGTTCCCATTGCTCGACATACCATTCGCAATAGCGGCGATAGCCGGTTTCGAGCGTCCATTTGGCTTCGAAGTTCAGGTGCTCCTTGGCGCGGGCCGTCGACAGGGTGCCACGGATGGGCTTGATCTTGTCGCGCGGGACTTCGCGAAGTTCGGCCGTCGGAACGACATCCTTCACGATGTTGGCCAATTCCAGGATAGTCCGGGCATTACCGTAGGTGATGTTGAAGGTATGGGAGGCCCCGGGCACGATTTCCACGGCCATGGAGCGGATGATGCCGTCCACCAGGTCGAGGATATAGGTGAAGTCCAGCCGTCCGTCGCCGCCGCCCTCGAGCATCAGGGGCTTGCCCATCAGTGCGTTTTCGATGAAGGCCTGACTGACGCGGCGCGAGATGCAGCGTTCGCCGTACAGCGCCGATGGGCGGATGATCGCCACGTTCAGGCCGTACTGTTCGTTGTAGGTGCGGACCAGGCGTTCACCCATGAACTTGGTGTTGGCATAGATGCCATAGGGCTGCGGGCGGACGTTTTCGTCGACAGTCTGGGTCTTGAAGTCGCCGTAGACGGTCGACGAGGACATGAACACGACCTGGTTCACTTCATCGGGACGCAGCTGCGTGTATTCAAGAACGTTGCGCAGGGTGATGAGTTGCAGGTCGAAGCAGTGCCCCGGCACTCTCTTCGCCTCGACGGCGCTGGAGATGGCGGCCAAGTGCACGATTTTGGTCGGGGAAAAGGTGCGCAGGGAATTTTCCAGGTCGATCATGGAACGCGCATCCGCGTTCGCGATCTCGACACCGGCGTCGCGCAGCATTTCAAAACGTTGGCGAAGGAAATTGAAATTCAGTTCTCGGCGGAAGGGGTCGATATCCATATCCGAGACGTTGGCCAGCAGATTGTTCTGCATCAGGTTGTCGATAAGCAGAACCTTGGCGCCGTATTCTCGCAGGCTGAGGGCGAGATTGTGGCCGATAAAGCCAGCACCACCGACAAGCGCGACCCGCTCGCCGGTCAAAGCGGTTTTAATCGCTTTGGGAGTCAGGATTGCAGACATGATAGTCTCCTCTTTCTGAGCCGTTTCCACCGTTTCTTGGTGGATAAGTGAACCTCGATACATCAGGATTCACCTGACACTGGTTCGAGCTTTCACTTTCAGGCCCTAATACTAGCACGATATGTGCCAATTCTTAAAGCCAGATTAATGCTGCACCAGGGGCCGGTTAAAGTCTGTGATCCCTGTCACGTAAGGGATTGCGGCGATTCGTGCGGGTTCCGACCTGGCCCTGGAAATTATTGGAGAATTTCCTCCTGGCGGGGGCTTCGATTTGCTAACAAAGGGTTCAGCGCGAGGCCGTCCGAGGGGAATTTCATGCTAGTTTCGGATTTTCCGGACCTGTCGGAAACGATCAAACAGGCGGTCGTGCGCGCGATCGCGGCGCAGCACC
>DNMS01000059.1:0-1942 GCA_003488105.1 Rhodospirillaceae bacterium | reverse complement strand
CGGCTGTTTGAAGCGGACAGACTCTATGCCCAGATGGTCCGACACACGCATCTGCACCCTCTTATCGCCAACACAGCCGCCGGGTTTTGTTTGCTCAAGGGCGACTTCGCCGCTGCCTGGAGCCTTTTCGAAAAGCGGCTGGATCTGCCGTACTATACGCATCGCCCATTCGCCGCATTGCCCCAACCGTATTGGGCAGGAAACGACGCCTCCGGTAAGCGGCTGCTGATTTTTTGCGATCTGGGCCTCGGGGATACACTCCTTTTGGCCCGCTTCCTGCCCTGGGTCCGTGAACGGGTCGGTGCCGTCGCGCTGCAGGTCAATCCAGGCACGGCGGCGTTCTGGCGCCGCCGCCTGCCGGATGCAGAAATAAACGAAATCAACGATCCGCTGCCGGCGTGCGATCTGCGGATCAACTCATTTTGCCTGCCGCGCCTGTACCGCGCAGACGCCGCCAACATACCCGGACCCGGCTATATTCGTTCGTCCGAAGACGAACGCGCATTCTGGCATGACCGATTAGGGGCGCGGTCCGGTCTGAAGGTCGGCCTGACTTGGCAGGGAAACCCCGATCATGTCCGCGATTTCGAACGATCGATACCGTTTGATCATCTGCGACAGATTATCGAAGACCCGATTTTGCGCGACGCAGGCGTGAATTTCTACTCGCTGCAACTGAACCACGGGCGGAACGATGTGGCTGAACTGGCGGCCAAGGGGAGGGTCGATGATTTGGCGGACGATATGTTGGCACGCGACCCATTGGAGGCGTCCGCCGCATTAACAGATGAACTGGATCTATTAATCACCGTGGACAGCGCGCTTGCCAATCTCGCCGGTGCCATGGACAGGCCTTTCTGGCTGCCGACTTATAAGGTTCCTGAGTGGCGGTGGCGTATTTATCCGTCTGTGGATTTCACCGAGCCGGTCGCCGCCCCTTGGTACGGGGCAGAGACACTTTTTACATGTCGTGAGCGGCAGGATTGGGCGCCCGTGATGGCAGACATGCTGACGGCATTGCGGGAGCGCTCGGCATTGTCGTGACGGCGGCGCCGAAGTGTCAGAGGTTCGCTTCGTCGTCCCAATTCGGCGGCGTCATGGAAAACCGTCTGACCCAGGCAGGGATATGACCGCATTGCCCCTTCGGGCGGTACTGGAAGAACGGGTCGGTTTCTACGTTCAGTGCGTGTTCTGTCACATAGATATTTTTGGAGTTCATATGCAACGCCTGACGCCATGGAATGGGTGACGGCAGCACGACGATCAACAGGGCATCCCGCGCCCCTTCGGTCGGTTGAACTCCTCGGTGAAGCACGCGGTTCGGTGTGAATACAAGGGCATCGCCTGCTTTCGCCTCGACCCGATAAGGGGTGTAGGCCCGGTTGGTTTTTGCGCATTCTTCGCTCAGGTCCGACTTCCGATTGGCGATTGGCGGGAAGTCGTAGCCGGCGCTGGCGACGGCTATCGTGTCTTGCAGCGGCAGCAAATCCGTACTGCCGCTCGTGTCCGACAAGTCTGTCAGGTAGAGGATGACATGGATTTGGTTGGGCGTTTCGGCGTCACGATGCCAGCGATAGCTGACGGTTTGCTCCTCTGACGGGAACAAGCGCCCGGCCGTGACCGTGCGGATCAGGAAGTCGCATCCGAAAAACCCCTGAATTACCGCCTCCACGTCGCCGGTGAAGGCTTTCTCCAAGATTTTCGTGGCGCGCGGGATGTCTTTTTCCTGCCAATCCAAAGCATAGCCGGGGTCGTCGGATGTCGGTACGAAAGGCGGATTTGTCCGGTTCAGCCCGTCGCTGATCATGGTTCGCAGCTTGGTAATGTCCCGGGCGCCGATCAGGTTGCGTGGCACGGTGAAGCCGGTCGTGGCCAGCGGATTGTTGGTGTCCGCCGGCTGGTGGCCTTGGGTTTGGTGGAGTTGCTGGCAGCATCGCAGAAA
>DNMS01000074.1:9391-9826 GCA_003488105.1 Rhodospirillaceae bacterium | reverse complement strand
TCACCACCACGGAGAACCGGAAGAAATAGCCCGGTTCGTGAACCGCAGGCCCCTGGTTGCCTGACATGCCCTCGATCCCAACGGCGATGCCGTAGGCCTGCAGGAGACAGATCAGCACCGTGAGATAGCGCGTGTACTGGTTGATCCGCTTGCGGCCGGATTCGCCTTCCTTCTTCATCTGCTCCAATGACGGCGAAATCGACGTCATCAGCTGCATGATGATGGAAGCCGAAATGTACGGCATGATGTTAAGCGCAAAGATCGTCATGCGCCCCAACGCACCGCCCGCGAACATGTTGAACATGCCCAGAACACCGCTCTGATTGGCGCGGAAGATCTCTTCCAGCACGATCGGATCAATGCCCGGCAGCGGGATGAACGTGCCCAGCCTGTAAACGATGAGCGCACCCAGCGTGAACCAGATGCGCTTCTTCA
>DNMS01000074.1:8963-9182 GCA_003488105.1 Rhodospirillaceae bacterium | reverse complement strand
GTCGCCTTCGAGAAGGCGCCCAGGTTTACGTTGGCGGCAAGTTGTTCGGCGGCAGAGGCCATTCAGTCTTCTCCGGCGGCGGGGGCGAGTGCCCTCACCGTTCTGTTATTCGGCGGTTTCCCCGGCGGCGGCCTTTTCCTGGGTGCGGCGCTTGTTTTTGCCGCGGATCCCCTTGGTTTCGCTCGCTTCATCCTTCGCGACGGTCGGCGCCGACACGGT
>DNMS01000074.1:7290-8746 GCA_003488105.1 Rhodospirillaceae bacterium | reverse complement strand
GTAGATCGGCATCTGGCCGCCTTCAAAGCCCAGCAGGCTGACGCCCGAGCGGGACTTCTGGCCCTTCATCCCCTTGCCGGACGTCTTGCCGGTGCCGGACGCAATGCCGCGGCCGACGCGCTTACGCGGACGGGTCGCACCCAGATTGTCACTGATTTCGTTCAAACGCATGGCGGTATTCCTTCGTTAAGTATTTAGTCGCCTTGCTCGACCCGCACCAGGTGGCTGACTTTATTAATCATGCCACGCACGGCCGGAGTGTCTTCCAGCACGCGCGAGCGGTGCAATTTATTCAGGCCCAGGCCCTTGAGGGTTGCGCGCTGGTCCGCCGGACGGCCGATGTGGCTGCCGGTCTGCGTGACTTTGACGGTCTTCTTGTCTGCCATCTTCAGGGTTCCAATCAGGCCTGTTCGGTCGTGGCGGAAACGTCGTCGCGACGCTGCACGATATCGCCGACCTTTTTCGAGCGGCGGGCCGCCACGGTGCGCGGCGACTGAATTTCCTGCAATGCGGCGAAGGTCGCCTTGACCATGTTGTAGGGGTTGGCGCTGCCCATGGACTTGGCAACGACGTCCTGGACGCCCATGGTTTCGAACACGGCGCGCATGGGGCCGCCCGAAATAATACCCGTGCCCGGAGGGGCGGAGCGCATGATCACCCGGCCGGCGCCGAAGCGCCCGGCAACGTCATGGTGCAGCGTACGGCCTTCGCGCAGCGGCACGCGGATCATGTTGCGCTTGGCGGAGTCCGTGGCCTTGCGGATGGCTTCCGGCACTTCGCGCGCCTTGCCCGATCCGTAACCGACCCGGCCCTTGCCGTCGCCAACAACCACCAGGGCCGCGAACGAGAACCGCCGCCCACCCTTGACCACCTTGGCCACGCGGTTGATGTAGACCAGCTTGTCGGTCAGTTCAGAATCTTCCCGCTGCTCGGGAGAGCGATCCCGGTCACGCCGTCCGCGCGGACCCCGTCCCTGACCTTGTTCGTTGCGTTGCTCTGCCATGAGGCTGTTCCTGATTTCCTAGAATGCGTTGATTTAGAACGACAAGCCGGCTTCACGCGCGGCATCGGCGAGCGCCTTGACCCGCCCATGGTATTTGTAGCCACCACGGTCGAAGATCACTTCCTTGATGCCTTCCTTGACGGCGCGGGTGGCAATCAGCTTGCCCACCTCGCCAGCGGCGGCAACGTTGCAGCCCTTGGCCAACTTGCCTTTGAGTTCCTTGTCCAGGGACGATGCGGCGGCAACGGTCTTGCCGGCGCGGTCGTCGATGACCTGGGCATAGATGTGCAGGCCGGAGCGGAACACAGCCAGGCGCAAGCGGCCGCCGGCGGCCTTGCGGACCTGGCGCCGAACGCGCGACTGGCGCTTTTCGAATTTTTCGCGAGCGTTGGCCATGACTTACTTCTTCTTCCCTTCCTTGCGGAGAATGAATTCACCGGCATAGCGGACACC
>DNMS01000074.1:3309-7129 GCA_003488105.1 Rhodospirillaceae bacterium | reverse complement strand
CCGACAAGCTGCTTGTCGATGCCTTCAATGACGATCTGCGTCTGTTCCGGGCAGGCGATCTTGATGCCGGCCGGGACCGGATACTCGACGTCGTGGCTGAAACCAAGCTGCAAAACCAGCTTGTTGCCCTGCATGGCGGCACGGTAGCCGACGCCGGAAATATCCAGCTGCTTCTTGAAGCCCTGGCTGACGCCTTCCACCAGGTTATTCACCTTGGTGCGGCTCATGCCCCACATCTGCCGGGCGCGCTGGGTGTCGTTCGCAGGCGCGAACTTGATCAGATTGTCTTCCATGGTGACGACGACATCGTCAACCAGGGTCTCGCTCAGTTCGCCCAGCTTGCCCTTGGCCTTGACCGTCATACCGTCGATTTCGACGGTGACGCCGTCAGGCACCTGGACCGGGTTTTTTCCAATACGCGACATAATGAACCGCCTTCTCGTTCGTTCGCCGAGTGTTCTTAGAACACCTGGCAGAGAATTTCGCCGCCGACGTTGTGTTCGCGGCATTCATGATCGGACAGCACGCCCCGCGGGGTCGACAGGATGGAGATACCCAGCCCGTTGTAGACCCGCGGCAGATCGCCGATGCCCGAATAGACACGCCGGCCCGGCGTCGACACGCGCTGGATCTCGCGGATCACGGGCTGGCCTTCGTGGTACTTCAGTTCGATTTCCAGTTCCGCCATGCCGGGCTTTTCTTCGCGCTTCTGAAAGCCACGGATGTAGCCTTCGCGCTTCAGAACCTCGAGCACGTTGGCCCGCAGATTCGAAGACGGCGACAGAACCACGGCCTTGCGCGCCTGTTGTCCGTTGCGGATGCGGGTGAGCATATCACCCAGGGGATCGGTCATAGACATGCCAGTATCTTTCCCTTCCTACCAGCTCGACTTGACCATGCCGGGAATCATCCCGTCAGAGGCCAAATCCCGCATAGCGATGCGGGAAATCTTGAATTTGCGATAATTCCCGCGCGACCGGCCCGACAATTCGCACCGCAGGCGGTACCTGGTCGGCGAGGAGTTGCGGGGCAGTGCCGCCAGTTTGAGGTGCGCATTGAAGCGGTCTTCCGGCGACGCCGTTTCATCCTTGGTGATCGCCTTCAGGCGTTCACGTTTCGCGGCATAGCTCTTCGCCATGCGAGCCCGCTTGTTGTTTTTCTCAATCGCGCTTTTCTTCGCCATTACTCGATCTCCATCCGCCGCTGGGCTTACTTCGTGGCCAGCGGCATGTTGAAAGCCTTCAACAAAGCCTTCGCTTCATCATCGGTTTCGGCCGAGGTGCAGATCACGATGTCCATACCCCGGACTTTGTCGACTTGGTCGTAGTCGATTTCCGGAAACACGATCTGTTCCTTCAACCCCATGGCAAAGTTGCCATGTCCGTCGAAACACTTGCCCTGGATGCCGCGGAAGTCGCGAACACGCGGCAGCGCGATGTTCACCAAACGGTCCAGGAATTCGTACATACGGTCCTTGCGCAGCGTGACCTTGGCACCGATGACCATGCCTTCGCGCAGCTTGAAGCCGGCGATGGATTTCTTGGCCCGGGTCGCCACCGGCTTCTGGCCGGTGATGCGGGTCAGGTCCTGGAGCGCGCCGTCGACGCGCTTGCGGTCCTCGGTGGCGTCGCCGACACCCATGTTGAGAACGATCTTCTCAAGCTTGGGCACCTGATAGGTGTTCGCGTAACCGAACTCCTCCATCAAGGCCGACTTGATTTCCTTCTCGTAGACTTCTTTGAGCCGTGTAGCCATCGTCAGAGGCCCTCGCTTAATCAATCTGCTCGCCGGACCGCTTGGCAAAGCGGACCTTGCGGCCGTCATTCAGGATCTTGGTGCCGACGCGGGTCGGCTTGCCGTCCTTGGGGTCCAGATGGGCCAAATTCGACAGGTGGATGGGGGCTTCACGTTCGATGATGCCGCCCGTGGACGTCTGCGTCGCACGCTGGTGCCGCTTCATGCGGTTGACACCTTGGACAACGGCGCGGTCGGCGGTGGGAAGCACCTTAAGCACCTCGCCTTCCTTGCCCTTGTCGCGGCCGGTCAGAACAACGACCTTATCGCCCTTTTTGATTCTCGCTACCATTTCTGCGGTTCCTCGTCAGATCACTTCCGGCGCCAGGGACACGATCTTCATGTAGGCCTTGGCCCGAAGTTCGCGGGTCACCGGGCCGAAGATACGTGTGCCGATAGGCTCGCCGGCGTTGTTGATCAGCACGGCGGCATTGCTGTCGAAGCGGATCGTCGTGCCGTCCGCGCGGCGAATGTCCTTCGCCGTGCGCACGACGACAGCCTTCACGACCTCGCCCTTCTTCACGCGGCCCCGCGGGATCGCTTCCTTGACGGAGCAAACGATCACGTCGCCCACGGAAGCGTACTTACGCTTCGAACCGCCCAGCACCTTGATGCACTGGACCCGGCGGGCGCCGGAATTATCGGCAACGTCCAAGTTTGTTTCGGACTGGATCATTGTTCTTGTCCTTGATTAAAGAGCATCTACCACTGGGCCATTGGACCCGGTTCGGCGTCAGCCCGCCTCGCTAATCACTTCCCAGGTCTTCCGCTTAGAAATCGGGCGGGTTTCCCGGATCTGAACCTGGTCGCCAACCTTGCACGCGTTGTTTTCGTCGTGCGCGGCGTACTTCTTGGTCCGCTTAATGAACTTCTTGTAGAGCGGATGCTTGAACCGGCGTTCAACCTGAACGGTCACGGTCTTATCCATCTTGTCGCTGACGACGACGCCCTGCAGAGTACGTTTCGGCATCTTTCGCTACCTCTTTGTCAGGACGCCGCGGCGACGGTGCCGCGCTCGCCCAGAATGGTTTTGATGCGCGCGATGTCGCGGCGAACCGCCCGCACCTGCGCCGTGTTTTCCAATGCACCCGACGCCTGCTGGAAGCGCAGATTGAAGGCTTCCTTTTTCAGGCCCATGAGCTGGTCTTTCAACTCGTCGTCGGACTTGGTCTTGAGATCAATAGCCTTCGTCATGGCTTAGTGCTCCTCGCCCAGGCGGGTGACGAACCGCGTCTCGATGGGCAGCTTGGCGGCCGCAAGCTCCATGGCCTCTTTCGCCACTTCGTACGACACACCGTCGATTTCGAACATAATGCGGCCCGGCTTCACGCGGGCGGCCCAGAATTCCGGCGTACCCTTACCTTTACCCTGGCGGACTTCGGCCGGCTTCTTCGACACCGGCACGTCCGGGAAGATGCGGATCCACACACGACCTGCACGCTTCATATGGCGCGTCATGGCACGGCGCGCGGCTTCGATCTGACGCGACGTGATACGGTTCGGCGAGATCGCCTTCAGGCCGAAGGCACCGAAGTTGAGCGTCGTTCCACCCTTGGCATTGCCATGGATGCGGCCTTTGAAGGCCTTCCGGTATTTCATTCTTTTCGGGGCCAGCATGTTCCGTCGCCTATCCCAGTTTTGCTTCTATCCGACCGAGACCGCTTAGCGGACCGGCTGTTGTTCCTGCGCGAGCTTGTCCAGCGCCATCGGATCGTGGGCAAGAATTTCGCCCTTGTAGATCCAGACCTTGACGCCGCAGGCGCCGTAGGTCGTGTTGGCAGTGGCTTCGCCATAGTCAATGTTGGCGCGCAGGGTATGCAGGGGCACGCGGCCCTCGCGGTACCACTGCATGCGCGCGATTTCCGCACCGCCCAAACGGCCCGCACAGTTGATGCGGATGCCTTCGGCTCCAAGACGCAACGCCGACTGCACGGCGCGCTTCATGGCCCGACGGATCGACACACGGCGTTCCATCTGCTGGGCGACGTTTTCGGCGACCAGCTGGGCATCGATTTCCGGCTTGCGG
>DNMS01000074.1:2953-3107 GCA_003488105.1 Rhodospirillaceae bacterium | reverse complement strand
TTTCCGGCTTGCGGATTTCGACGATGTTCAGATGCACTTCCGACGAGGTCATGGCGGCGACTTCGCGGCGCAGCTTTTCGATGTCCGCGCCCTTCTTGCCGATGACCACGCCCGGACGGGCCGTGTGGATCGTCACGCGGGCCTTCTTGGCGGG
>DNMS01000074.1:2545-2765 GCA_003488105.1 Rhodospirillaceae bacterium | reverse complement strand
GCAGGCGTTCCTTCAGCATCTTGCGGATCTTGATATCCTCGTGCAGCAGGGTCGCGTAATCGCCGTCGTTGGCGAACCACCGCGAATCCCAGGTGCGGTTGATGCCGAGGCGGAGCCCGACCGGATTGACTTTCTGACCCATTTAGGCGGTCTCCTCACGTTCGCGCACAATAACCCGAAGGTTCGAGAACGGTTTCTCGATGCGCCCCACGCGCCCGCG
>DNMS01000074.1:2043-2256 GCA_003488105.1 Rhodospirillaceae bacterium | reverse complement strand
GCGCTGGTCCGGATGTGCCGGGAATAGGCCATCGCTTCGTTGTCCTTGAGGGGACGTTCTGCTGAAGACTTACCCATGATTAGCCCCTCTTCGCCTTCTTGTCGGCAGCGTGGCCGTGATAGGTCCGGCTCGGCGAGAATTCGCCGAACTTGTGGCCGATCATTTCCTCGGTCACTAGGACGGGGATGAATTTCTGGCCGTTGTAGACGCCGA
>DNMS01000074.1:0-1873 GCA_003488105.1 Rhodospirillaceae bacterium | reverse complement strand
TTCAGCAGATAGCCGTCGACGAAAGGACCTTTCCAAACGGAACGTGACATCGATCGCTCCTTTACCGCTTCTTACGGACGTGACGCGACCGCATGATCAGCTTGTCCGTTTTCTTGTTGTTCCGGGTCTTCTTACCCTTCGTGGGCTTGCCCCACGGGGTCACCGGATGGCGGCCGCCCGAGGTGCGGCCTTCGCCGCCGCCATGCGGGTGGTCGATCGGGTTCATCGCAACACCGCGAACCGACGGGCGCTTGCCCAGCCAACGCTTGCGGCCGGCCTTGCCGATCTTGGTGTTCTGCTGATCCGGGTTGGACACGGCGCCGATGGTGGCCATGCACTCGCCACGGACCATACGCAGTTCACCGGATGACAGGCGAATCTGGGCGTAGCCCTGATCCTTACCGATGATCTGAGCGTAGGTACCGGCGGAGCGAGCCAGCTGGCCGCCCTTGCCCTGCTTCATCTCCACGTTGTGGACGATGGTGCCGACCGGGATGTTCTTCATGGGCATGGCGTTGCCCGGCTTGATATCCGCATGTTCGCCGGCGACGACCTTGTCGCCGGGGCGCACGCGCTGCGGCGCCAGGATATAAGCGATCTCGCCGTCTTCGTACTTCACCAGGGCGATGAACGCCGTGCGGTTGGGGTCGTATTCCAGCCGCTCGATGGTCGCCTCGACGTCGTACTTCTGACGCTTGAAGTCGATGACGCGGTAGCGTTGCTTATGCCCGCCGCCAATCCGGCGCGCGGTGATGCGACCCGTATTGTTGCGGCCGCCCTTCTTGCGCAGGCCTTCAGTCAGCGTCTTTTCGGGCTTGCCCTTATAAAGATCGCTGCGGTCCACCAGAATAAGGCCCCGGCGGCCGGGCGTTGTCGGTTTAAATTGTGTCAGAGCCATTGGTCTCTGCCCTTTTTCTTCTCAAATCCCGTAGGGAACCCCGAAAGGCCCCTAGATACCCGTGGTCACGTCGATGGAGTTGCCTTCAGCCAGCGTAACGACAGCCTTCTTGGCATCGGCACGCTTGCCGGGACGACCGCGAAAACGTTTCGCCTTGCCCTTGGAGATCAACGTGTTGACCGAAGTCACCTTCACCTTGAACAATTCTTCGACGGCGGCCTTAACTTCGAATTTGTCGGCGTCCATGGGCACAAAAAAGCTGACCTGATTGTGTTCGGCCATCAGGGTGGCTTTTTCAGTGATCACCGGACGACGCAGAATTTCCATCATGCGCTCTTTCGAGACCGTCGCGTTGTTGGGGCTGTAGCGGCTCATTTCAAGCGCTCCATCAGCTTGTCCACACCGGCCTGGGTGATGACCAGGGTATCGCGGCGCAGGATGTCGTAAACGTTGGCCCCGCCGGACGGCAACACGTCGATGCCGATCAGGTTGGCGGCCGCCTTGGCGAAGTTCGTATCGACCTGTTCACCGTCGATGACCAGGGCGCGTCCCCAACCCAGCTTTTCCAGCTGCTTGGCCAGTTCGCTGGTCTTCGGCGCCTTCATGGCGGCGCTGTCGATGATGACCAGCTTGCCTTCTTTCTGCTTCGCGCTGATGGCCGACTTGAGGGCCAGACGACGAACCTTCTTCGGCAGATCGTGCCCGTGGTCGCGGACGACCGGGCCGAACACGATACCGCCGCCGCGCATCTGGGTCACGTACTTGGACCCCTGGCGGGCGCGGCCCGTACCCTTCTGCTTGAAGGGCTTGGCGCCGGTGCCGTTGATTTCGGAACGGCCTTTGGTCTTGTGCGTGCCGGCACGGCGCTTGGCGAGCTGCCAATTAACCGTGCGCGCCATCAGATCGCCACGGACGTCGATCCCGAAGATCGCTTCGTCCAGGTCGATGTCGCCGACCTTCTTGTTGGCGAGCGAG
>DNMS01000381.1 GCA_003488105.1 Rhodospirillaceae bacterium | reverse complement strand
GGTCGCGCAATAGACCGTGCGCTTGGGTCCGCCGACCAGCCCCATCTGCGACGACACGTTGATGACGGAGCCGGGCAGACCGGCATCGACCAGTCCCTTCACCACCGCCTGGGCGACGAAGATCGCCGCCCGCACGTTCAGGTTCGTGACCGCATCGTAATCTTCTTCCGTGATCTCCAACAACTCCTGCGGGCGGTTGCCGCCGGCGTTGTTGAACAAAATCTGGAACGGCCCCCGCGCCGCGATCTCGCGCCGCACCTTGCCTGTATCGGTGACGTCCAGGGTCAGGGCTTCGGCCTGCTGACCGCGGGCGCGGATCGCTTCCGCCGCGGCCTCGACCTCGTTGCCCGTGCGCGCGCAAAGGGTCACATCGGCCCCGGCCTCGGCCAACGCGGCGGCGGCGGCCAGGCCGATGCCCCGGCCGGCGCCGGTCACCAGGGCCTTCTTGCCATCCAGGCGAAACGAGGGGGTGTTCGGCAGATCCATGATCCGGGCGTCCTTGCGTGTTGTATTTGTCGGGCGAACAGACCGCCCCGGGTCCGGGACGGCGGCCCTCATTAAATCAAAGCTCGACCTTGGATGAAAGGGGCAGGCAGATCAGTCGCCAGTGGGCGCCGCCGGCAGGTCGCCGTCGCGCACGACGAAACGCCCACGCAGCAACAGCCCCAGGGACAGCACCGTCAGAGCCCAGAACAGCCAACAAATGGGGCTGTGGAAGAAGATGCCGTAGGTGCCGTCGGACAGGCGCAGGCTCTGGCGGAAACTGTCTTCCAGCAAGGGGCCCAAGATGAAGCCGATCAGGAAAGGGGCCGCCGGCAGGTGCAGACGCAGCATCAGGAATCCCAGCGCCCCCATGGCGATCATCACCAGGATGTCGAACATCGAGCTGTTCACGGCATAGGCGCCGAACAGGCAGAGCACGACGATGCAGGGATGCAGCAGACGGTGAGGAATGTCGGCGATGCGGCTGACCGAGCGGATCATCAGCTTGCCGATGGCGAACAGATAGACGGAGCTGAGCAGGATGCCGATGAAGATGGCGTAGATCATCGGCAGGTTTTCCATGAACATCACCGGCCCGGGGCGCAGGCCGTGCACCATGAAAGCGCCCAGGATCACCGCCGTCGTCACGTCGCCCGGCACACCCAGCGCCAACAGCGGTATCATGGTCGCCCCGGCGACGCCGTTGTTGCCGGCCTCGGCGGCGGCGACGCCTTCGATGGCGCCCTTGCCGAAGCCGGCCGGGTTCTTCGATGTGCGCCTGGCCTCGCTATAGGACAGGAAGGCCGAGGGGGCGCCGCCGATGCCCGGAATGGCGCCCAGAACGACGCCGATCACGCTGCCCCGAAGAATTGATTTGAAGCAGGCCCTGAGGTCGCCCCACGTCGCCCCGACCCGGCCGAGGGTGCCCACCACCACGGCGCCGGCACCCCGGCGGGCGTATTGGTCGATGATTTCCGGCAGGGCGAACAGGCCGATCAGCACGGGGATGAAGTTCAGCCCGGCCATCATCTCGTAATTGCCGAACGTGAAGCGTTCCGTGCCGTAGATCGAATCCAGCCCGATCGTCGCCAGCAGCAGGCCGCAGCAGCTGGCCACGATGCCACGGGCCAGGCTGTCGCCGGAAACCCCGGCGATGATGGTCAGGGAAAACAGGATCAGGGTGAAGAATTCCGGCGGCCCGAAGCTGAGAGCGAAGCCGGCGAGAAAGCCGGTCAACAGGATCAGTGACAGGTTGGAGATGAAATCGGCGATGCAAGACGCATAGAGCGCCATGTCGAGGGCGCGCCTGGCCTCGCCCTTTTGCGCCATGGGATAGCCGTCCAGCACCGTGCAGGACGCCGCCGGCGTACCCGGTGCCTTCAGCAGGATGGCGCTGATCGATCCGCCGTAAAGCCCGCCCTTGTAGATGCCAAGCAACAACAGCACCCCCGTCACCGGATGCAGGGCAAAGGTGAACGGCAGCGCCAAGGCCACGCCCATGGGCGTGGTCATGCCGGGAATGGCGCCGATCAGGACACCGATCAGCACGCCGATCAGAACCGCCACGAAGTTCTGCAGATTGCAGAAAATGGCAAAGGCTTCGACGGCATTTTCGATCATCGTGGCGGGGCCTCAGAACAATGTTTCGAACAGGCCCAAGGGAATCGGGACCTTGGCGACCTTGGTGAAGAATAGATAGAGCGCCAACGGCAGCAGCACCGCTGTCGGAAGGGCGATGAGCCAGTTCGGCCGTTCACCAAGACACATCAGGAACAAGCACAGGAAAATCGCGGCGACGGCCATGCCCGTCAGGGGAACCAAGAAGTAGAACCCGACAAGACCGACGAACACGGCGGCAACACGAAGAGCCGCACCGGAGCCCGCGGCGTGGGCCGGGTCGACCGGCACGGCGTCGCCCCCGTTCGGCCGCCGCACCAAGGTGGTGCCGGCGATCACCGCACCGGCCAGAGCCGCCATGCCCAGAATCACCAGAGGCCAGAAGTCGGGTGCCAAGGCGCGGCTTTCCGTACCCTGAGGGCGCACGATGGCGTGCGGCGCCAGAACAAAAGCGATCGCCGCCGCAACCACGACCACGGCGCCGCCCAGAATCATATCGTTGCGTGCTGCCGGTTTCATTCCGCTGCCTGCACTTCCGCGCCCTCGATCGCGATGTCACTGTCGATCAGGCAATGGCTGATAGCCAGCCAGCGTGCCGCCGCCGCCGTGGTCAGGGTGCTCAGCCGGGCCGGCGCCTTGGTGACGCCCAACTGTTCGCTCAGGGCCGCGCCCCAGGCATCGGCATAGGGGGTGACGCGGGACAACAAGCCGGACAGGACATAGGCTTCCGGCTGCACCACACTGCCGGCCAGGGCAGTGAATATACCCATGGTTCGCCCCGCCGCCGCCAGGGCATCGCAAGCCTTGGCATCGTCGTGGTCGGCACGCGCGATGACGGTCAGCAAACGGTCGCCGGCAACCGCGGCCGGCAGGCGCATGGCCTCGTCCACAGTCGCGCCCATTTCGACCAGAACGCCCCGCCCGCCCGCGGCCAGGTCCAGATTGCGCCCCGCACCCGCACCGACCGGTGCGGCCGGCAGATTCCCGGTCAGGCGGCCCGATCCCGCGCGGTCGCGGTGAAGCTGCCCGCCCAGCAGAAGACTGGACCCGATGCCCAGCGCCGTGTTCATCAGAAGTACGCTGTCGCAGCCCACCGTCGCGCCGAAGCGGTGTTCCGCCAGGTTAATGGCGTTGGGCAGATGTTCGATGGTCACCCGCAAGCCGGTCCCCCAGGCCAGGAGTTCACCCATGGGAATGTCACGCCAGCCCAGGGTTGGTGCCTCGATGACCATGCCCGTGGCCGGTTCGACCAAGCCACCGATGGCGACGCTGAGACAGAACACGCGGGCCACCGGCACATCGTTGCGGGCCAGCATATCGTTCACCGTGGTGACCAACGTGTCGATCACCGCCGCATGATCGGTCAAATCGACCGGTTTCAGATCGACCCGGTCAACCCGGTTGTTGCGGATATCGGCCAGGGTCACGGATTGTTCCAAGGCGTTGACGGCGATGCCGACGACGAAACCGCCTTGCGGATCTATTTCCAGTTCGACGAACCGGCGGCCGGGCTTGCCCGGGGTTTCCAGGGGCGATTTCTCGCGCACGATGCCGGCTTCGATCAGCGCCTTGGTGATGCGCGACA
Source organism: Rhodospirillaceae bacterium (assembly GCA_003488105.1). Next base: position 328 of record DNMS01000381.1, on the reverse strand, counting down.
CGGAGGCCGCGTGCAGCCCCGTGCGCCGCGCGATTTCCGTGCGCGACACGGCACCGTTAACGGCGATGGCGGCCAGGACCTCCCGCTGGTTGCGGCGCCCCTGGCTCTGTTGCGATCGGTCGGATACGGACACGAATCAGCTCCTCGCTATTTTGTTTGATTTCTGCAATCAATTAACATTACTGTCAAGTCTCACGCCACCTGTCGGAGCAATTTCCGGCCGGATGGCCTGAATACCCAGGGATCTCACCACGGGAGGCCGAAAATGGCTCATCACATATCTCGATTGCTGCTGGTCGCCGCCATGGCGGCGGCAACCCTTTGCTCC
>DNMS01000383.1 GCA_003488105.1 Rhodospirillaceae bacterium | reverse complement strand
CTGATCCGCGATCAGGTGCCGCTGACTGAGGAAGAAAACAAAGACAAGGCGGAAACACCGCATGCGCCGGTCCCGCAGGCGCCGCTGGCGCAGGCAAAACCGATCATCGCGCCACAGATCACGGCGGGCAACGTACAGGCCACGACAAGTACGGCCACGGAAAGCACCGCGCCGGACGCCAAGGCGAACGCGCCGACCGCCCAGTCCATCGGTACGTCGGGCAGCGGCTCGGGCACGGGTAATAAATCCAATTCCAACAGCAATTCGGTATCGCCCGGCGGCGGGGGGGGAACCAGCGACCCAGCCACCAGCACGACGAATGAGAAACTGGAATTCGTCGATACCCGCGGCACTGCCCAGCATATTGCCATCGGCCGGGACGGCAGCGTGTTCGCGCTGGATACCAGCGGCGGCATCACGCGGTGGAGCAATACACGAGGCGCGTTCGAAAGCTTTCCCGGGCAGTTGGCGCGCATCGCCGTGGACAGTCAGGGTAATCCATGGGGTGTGACCAGCGTTGGGCGCGTGTTCCGCCACGATGGCACGGCCTGGGTTCAGGTTCAGGGGGTGACGGCGTCGGATATCTCGATCGGCGGCAAGGACGATATCGTGCTGTTTGCCAATGCCGACGGCATCTTGTCCCGTTTCGACATGGCGACGGGTAAGACCAGCAACGTTCCCGGTTTGGGCGTTCAGGTCGCCGCCGGGCCGGACGGCACGCCCTGGACCATCTCCAAGGACCATATCGCCCAGCGCTGCGACAAGAATCCCTGTACTCCTCTTTTTCAGTTGGCGCGCAGCATCGCGGTGGGGCCTGACGGCACGGTATTTCTGGTCAATACCAACAACCTGTTGATGCGCAAGCGCCCGTCCGACAAGAAATTCTCCCAGGTCTTGGTGCCGGGCCACACGCCCGCCGCCGTCGCCGTCGGCCCCAATGGTTTCCCTTGGGTGGTGACGAGCGCGCGCAAGGTCCTGGCGACCCGCTATTTCGAACGCAACGAGGCCGGTGACCGTGTCCTGGCCCAGAAGTCGAGCGGCGATACCACCGGCAGCGGCTCGACCGCGGCCGTCGTCTCGTCGCAGAGCGCCAGCGCCTTCACCTTCACCAAGAACCTGAAGTTCGACAAGTACAAGTCGAGCGACGCCGAAGCCAACATGGGCATGCTGTCGGATGTCCATGCCGGACATACGGGCGCGGTCTACATTTCGGGTGACACGGGGGTCTTCAAGTTCAACACCAAGACCAAGAAGTTCGAGGCTTTGGACAAGGCGTTTTCCAATTCCTCCCTGGCCGATGTGGGCGAGGATGAAAGCGGTACTCTGTGGGCGTTAAGCGAGATCGCGCCTGCGCGTGTCTACCGCCTCAAGGGAACTCAGGAAAAGACCTATTACGTCATCAATTCCACCGACACCAACACGCCGCGCAACATGGCGGTCGCGGCGGACGGCACGGTTTACGTGGCCGCCGGCGCCCAGCTTTACAAGATGGAAGCCGGCAAAAGCGTGTTCAAACAGATCGAAAGCAGCGACATTTTCTTTGTTCATCTGGGCGCCGGCGGTGATCTATGGATTCTGAACCAGTCGTCCGAGGTGCAGCAGTACACGGGCTCCAGGTTCGAAAATCGGCCCAAGGGCACGGCCCAGAAGGCGCAGGATCTGGGCGTCGGCGCAGATGGGTCGGTGTATGTCCTGGATCAGTCGACATCCCTTCTGAAGAAATGGAATGCGTCCAACGGGCGGTTCGACGACGTCAACATCACCCAAGCCATGCACGCAGTCACCGTGACCATCGAAGGCCGCCCGTGGATCGTCAACACCTCCGGCGATATTACCTCCTCGGGCGACATCTGGCGCGCCAAGGACTGATCCGCCAACCGGTCAGCTGCGTAGCCGCAACTGGATCCAGAAGCCTGCCGGCGCCAAGGCCAGACCGGTGAACAGAACGATCAGCAAGATGAACCCGGGCGTCAGGTCCGGGACCGGGGCAAGCGTCTCCGACGCGATTTGCGCGCGGTGCTGTTGAGCCAATCCGTAGGCCAGAGTTCCCTGAATGGTTGCCGCGATCACGGCGACCGTCGGCAGAATGGTGGCGACCGCCGCCCAGGGACGCGGACGGACGCGGTCATTATCCCGGCGGCGCAGCCACATGCCGTACATGCCGGCCAGAATGCCGCCGGACAGCAGCAGGCCCGTCATCAGCCAGATAATGCGGGTCACCAAACCACCCCAGGTGCCGAAGTGCAGCGGGTCGGCGGTTTCCACCCAACGGTCGAAGGCGTCCAGATCCGTCGCCCGGCGAAGCGCCAGAACATCGCCCGTATAGGGATTAAGATGGACCTGATTGGCGCGCGCGCGGACCAACCAGGCTTCGGCCTGACCCTGAAAGATCAGGGAGGCGCCCATGCGGCGGGGCAGGGTCACCAAGGCGGTGTCGAGTGCCGGATAGGCCCGCCAGACCAGCGCCTGAGCCTGATCCAGGTCGAGCACCTTTGGGGACGGCGGCAGGCTTTTGATCGCCGCCGCCGAAAGACGGGCGGGCTTGGCGTCCTCGGTCAGGACCTCTGCCTTGTGCAGCCCCCATTCGGCCAGATACCAGACCCCGGTGACGGAGAGCACCACGGCGACGACCAGGGACCAAGTGCCCGCAAAACGGTGCAGGTCCGACCACAGAACACCGTGCCCCTGGTCGACCCGCAGGCGGACCAGCGCCCGCCACCACCGCTTGATGGACAACAGGCCCGTCACGGCCGAGATCAGCAGGACCAGCCCCAAGGGGCCGACAATGAGGATGCCGTGCAGACCTTGGACCGAGGGCACGATGTAGAACTGTTTGTGCAACAGGCGGAAGAAGCTTTGCGCGTTGAAGGTGCTGCGCTGTCCCTGGACCCGGCCGCTGTAGGGGTCGACCAGCACCACGCGCAGGCCGCTCGCCCCGTGGTGGATCAGAACCCGGGCGGCCCAGTGGTCGCCCCGAGGGGCGGCGATCCGCCGGATCTCGACATCGGGATAGGCTTGCCGGACGCTGTCGTGAATTTTCTGCCACGACAGGGCCTTTCGTTCCGCCGTCGGCGGCGGGTCCACCCGATAGGCCGGATCGGTCAACCAGGTCAGTTCCGGGCCGAACACGGCGATGGTTCCCGACAAGCACAGCACGAAGGCCAGCAGGCCCAGATTGAGCCCAAGCCAGGAATGGACCCGGTAAAGGGCCTTGCGCGTGCCGCCGGTCAAGGAACCGCCCGCGTCGTCAGAACGTCATGGACAGGCGGCCGAGAACGGTCAACGGCTCACCCGGATGGACGATCGCCTGGTTCGATGCGCGTTCGTAGAAGTGCTTGTCGAACAGGTTGTAGACGTTGAAATTCAGGGTCATCGACCGC
>DNMS01000322.1:8483-8643 GCA_003488105.1 Rhodospirillaceae bacterium | reverse complement strand
CAAGCGCGAGAACGGCCTGGATTACACGCGCGACCACATCATCGTCGGCAACGGCGCCAAGCAGGTGATTTTCAACGCCTTCACCGCCGGGGCCGACGACGGGGACGAGGTCGTCCTGCCGGCGCCCTACTACGTGGCCTATATCGACATGATCAAGTTC
>DNMS01000322.1:7903-8207 GCA_003488105.1 Rhodospirillaceae bacterium | reverse complement strand
GTGATCGTGCCCTGCCCGGAAGACCAGGATTTCAAGCTGACGCCGGACCAATTGCGGGCGGCAATCACGCCGAAGACGCGCTGGCTGCTGCTGAACTCGCCCAACAACCCGACAGGGGCGGTTTACGAAGAGGCCGATCTGCGCGCCCTGGCCNNTCGGCATCATCGCCGACGACATTTACGAGCATATCGCCTTCGACGGGCTGAAGTTCGCGACCATCGCCAAGGTGGAACCGAAACTGTTCGACCGCACGGTGACCGTCAACGGCGTGTCGAAAGCCTTCGCCATGACCGGCTGGCGCATC
>DNMS01000322.1:4943-7694 GCA_003488105.1 Rhodospirillaceae bacterium | reverse complement strand
TGACCGGCTGGCGCATCGGCTATGCCGGGGCCCATCCGTCCCTGGTCAAGCAGATGATCAAGCTGCAATCCCTGGTCACTGTGGGGGCGTCCTCGATCAGTCAGGCCGCCGCCGTGGAGGCCCTCAACGGGCCGCAGGACTATGTCGCCGAGCGCTCCAAATCATTCGAGGATCGGCGCGATCTGGTCGTTTCCATGCTCAACCAGGCGCCGGGCATTTCCTGTCCCGTGCCGAAGGGCGCGTTCTACGTCTATCCCTCCTGCGCCGGGGTGATCGGCAAGACCACGCCGTCGGGTCAGGTGATCGAAAACGACCGGGATTTCGTCATGTACCTGCTGGAGACGGAAGGGGTCGCCACCGTTCACGGCGGGGCCTACGGGGTGTCGCCCTATTTCCGCATTTCCTACGCGGCGGCGGTCGAGGAACTGACCCAGGCTTGCGAGCGCATCCAGCGCGCCTGCGCGGCCCTGCGCTAGGGTCTCCCGGTCCCGACTTCCCTTTTTGGCCGTGGCCCGTTAAACGGGCGGCTCATTCTATTGCGGACCTTTGCGGGAAAACGACATGACCACGGAAACCGACCTTCTTGAGCGCAGCGCCGGCGCCTGCGAGCTTTGCGCCGCCGCCGATGACCTGGCTGTCCATGAGGTGCCGCCCGCGTCCAAGGGCACGGCGGATGACTGCGTTCTGCTTTGCGCCATCTGCCGGGCCCAGGTCGACGATCCGGCGGCCATGGCGGCCGATCACTGGCGGTGTCTGGCGGACAGCATGTGGACCCCGGTGCCCGCGGTTCAGGCCATGGCCTGGCGCATTCTGAACCGGTTCAAGGCCGAGGCCTGGGCGGCCGACCTTCTCGACCAGCTTTATCTGGATGACGAAACCCTGGCCTGGGCCCAATCGGGCGCGGCGGCCGCGGCCGATGACGACGGGGTGGTGCACCGCGATTGCCACGGCGTCGTGCTGGACGTCGGCGATACGGTGACCCTGATCAAGGACCTGACCGTCAAGGGCGCCAATTTCACGGCCAAGCGCGGCACCGCCGTGCGCGGCATTTCCCTGGTGCGTGACAACGCGGCGCAGATCGAAGGCCGGGTCAACGGCCAGCAGATCGTGATTTTGACCGAGTTCGTCAAGAAATCCGCCTGATCCCTTCCATCGCCGCCGTTTCCTCCGGCCCCGTGTTCCGCTAGGCTTGGCCCATGCGCGACGTGACCCTGACCTTCGACAATGGGCCCGAACCCGACGTGACGCCGGGGGTGCTCGACGTGCTGGCGCGCACGGGCGTGCCCGCGACCTTTTTCGTCCTCGGCCACAAGATCGCCGACCCGGCCCGGCGCAAGCTGGCGGAGCGCGCGGCGGCCGAAGGCCATTGGATCGCCAACCATACCTATACCCACGAAACCCCCTTGGGGAAGCTGCCGGGCCTCGACGTGCCCGAGGCCGAGATCGGCCGCACCCAGGCCCTGATCGACGATCTTGCCCATCCCGACAAGTTCTTCCGCCCGTTCGGCGGCGGTGGGGCGCTCGGCCCGCATCTGTTGAGCCGCCCGGTCGCCGATTATCTGATCGACGGCGGCTATACCTGCGTGCTGTGGAACGCCATCCCCCGCGACTGGGCGGAGCCGGAAATATGGGTCGAAACGGCCCTGGATCTCATTTCTCCTCTTGACCACGCATTGATTGTGGTTCACGACCTGCCGACGGGCGCCATGGCGCATCTGGAGTGCTTCATCGGCCGCGTTCGGGACGCGGGCGGCGCCTTCCGCCAGGACTTTCCAGAGAATTGCGTGCCGCTCCGCCGGGGGCGGATTACGGGCGATTTCGGCGCCTGCGTCACCGAGACGGCCGGTGCCGCCTGAGCCGCAGACCCGGTCGATACAGTACCAGCACACAACATTGAACCCCGGCGGCATCCCCAAGGAATGCCGCCCATTTGCAAAGTGAAAGAGACGGACATGCCGACCAAAAGTGCGACGAATGATGCCAAGGCGAAACTTGTCGTGCGCCATGCACGGGCAGCCGACGTGTCGGCGGTCCAGAGGCTGTACAAGAAGGTCTATCCCGGCATGTCCGCCTATTCGGCGGACCAGTTGCGCGGCCAGATCAACAACTTCCCGCAAGGCCAGTTCGTCGCCACCTACGAGGACGAGATCGTCGGCTATTGCGCGACCTTCCGCATCGCCGAGGCGATCGCCTTCGGTCCCCATACCTGGTGGCAGATCACCGGCAACGGTTTCGCCGCGCGCCATGATCCGGCCGGCGACTGGCTGTACGGCATGGAGGTCTTCGTCGATCCCGACTTCCGGGGGCTGCGCATCGGGCAGCGGCTGTACGCGGCGCGCAAGGCCTTGGCCACGGAACTGCATCTGAAGGGCATCGTGTTCGGCGGGCGTATTCCGGGATACGCCCGGCGGTCCAAGAAGATCGGCTCGCCCCGCGCCTATGTGGACGCCGTGGCGGCCAAGAACCTGCGCGATTCCGTGCTCGGCTTTCAGCTTCGCAATGGGTTCGAAATTCACGGCGTGCTGGAAAACTATCTGCCGTCGGACAAGGAATCCGGCGGCCATGCGGCGCATCTGGTGTGGCGCGACCCGAAATACATCGCGCCCGAACCGGTATCGTCGCGCCCAAGCAACCGTTCCGTCGATACGGTCCGCGTCAGCCTGGTTCAGTATCAGCAACGGCGGCTCAAATCGTTCGAGGAATTCGCCGCCCAGGTCGAATACTTCGTCGACGTGGTCGCCGACTATAAAT
>DNMS01000322.1:4569-4818 GCA_003488105.1 Rhodospirillaceae bacterium | reverse complement strand
CTATAAATCCGATTTCGTGGTGTTCCCCGAACTGTTCACCCTGCAACTGCTGTCGATCGAGAACGAACAAATCCCGGCGTCGGAAGCCATCGCCCATCTGACCCGCTATACGGAGCCGTTGAAGGAACTCTTGAGCGGCCTCGCCGTCAGCTACAACATCAACATCATCGGCGGCTCGCACCCTTCGCGGGAAGACAACGGCGATATCCGGAACACCTGTTACGTCTGCCTGCGCGACGGCTCCATCCA
>DNMS01000322.1:2783-4346 GCA_003488105.1 Rhodospirillaceae bacterium | reverse complement strand
CTGTTCGTGCCGTTCTGCACGGACGAGCGGCAAAGCTACATGCGCGTGCGCTACTGCGGGCAGGCGCGGGCCGTGGAAAACCAGATGTTCGTGGTGCTGGCCGGCAACGTCGGCAACCTGCCCAACGTCGACAACATGGACATCCAGTACGCGCAAAGCTGCATCCTGACCCCCTGCGACGTCGCCTTCGCCCGCGACGGCATCGCCGCCGACACGACGCCCAACGTGGAAATGGTCGCCTTCGCCGACCTGCGGCTGGACAACCTGCGAACGGCGCGCCATGCCGGCACGGTGCAGAATTTGAAGGACCGGCGCTTTGATCTCTACCGCATCGACTGGCGCGGCGATCACGACTAGGGGCCGGCGGCGGGCCCGGCCCGTCAGGCGGTGATCCGGCGCCCGAAGCGCTCGGCCAGGAAGGCCGTGATTTCGTCGAACCGGCAGCCGGCGCGGACCACCGTGTAATCGCGGAAATCGATGATGGTCGACGACAGGCCCTGGTCGTTGGCGTCGCGGCAACGCCCGTGGTCGATCACGATGTCGGCGGCGGCGACCACCTCGGGTTCGATCTCGGCGACCGTGTATTTGGACCCGTTGAGCGACTGATTGGCGCTGGAGCCGAACACCGGCGTGCCGCGGCTGTGGCTCAATTCGGCCAGGGCGTTGTGCAGCGGCCCCGCGTTCAGCAGCATGTCCATGGTCGGCCCCTTGGTCGAGGTTTCCAGCACGAAGGGCGCGACCCCCGCCAGCAGCGGATGATCCCGCCGGTACTCGGCGACGATGGAAAACGGCAGGTCGGCGTCTTCGATCAGGGCCTGGCGGATCGCCTGGGCCTCGTCGTCCAGCACGTGCAGGTCGGCCGAGGCGGCCGCCCCCCCGAACATCCCCGACGGCTTTTCGAAACTGCGCCGTTTGACCTCGAAGATACGCCGGATGGCGCCTTCCGTGCGGCCCAGGATGGCATAGGCCACGTTCAGCGGAATGATCGCGACGCCGCCGCCGTCAAGCACGTCCATGACGTCGCAGGCTTCCTGCTCGACATCATGGCCGATGGGGTTGTCGGTGGTGGGGGTGGTCGTGGGCATGGTCATGGGGCTCGCAGGGTCTGGTGTGGGCGGGGCGCCAGTCGATCATGCCGGGGGTAATGGGACAAATAGAAATATGTGAACGATATATCGGGAAATGCGATCGGGCTGCGGACGGCGCGTCAGTATTCGACGCGAACGCCGGTCGGCTCGTCCGGCAGGCGGTCGTCCCACAGGGAATCGTCATAGTACTTGTTGAGGTTGATCTTCTCGCCCGGGTCGATCAAGACGCCCGGCCCCAGTCCCCGCCGCTCCCCGCTGCCGGCCTGCGACCAGCGGCAGGCGTCGAGGCCGAACCGCCGCTTTCCGAAAGTGGTGACCTTACTCAGCTGACGAGCGATTTGCTCGGCGAGACGCCTGAGGTCGTCATTCCGGCAGGGAAACCCGATCGAGATATTACCTTCGGTCATAAGTGGCGGGTCGAAGGCCCACTTTTTCGTCGGGTCGGGCCATTCCGCAGCGGACCGCTGAAAGAAAC
>DNMS01000322.1:0-2572 GCA_003488105.1 Rhodospirillaceae bacterium | reverse complement strand
AGGCCCACTTTTTCGTCGGGTCGGGCCATTCCCAAGCGGACCGCTGAAAGAAACCATAGAGCGCCGGTTCGACGACGGGGCGGTCGTAATCGAAGTTCCGTGCCCATTCCGCCAGTTGGTTCGGCGCGGGCACGGCGAAATAGACCTGCCATTCGTTCGACGCCGGGATGTTGGGTATCCGCCGTATGCGGGAATTGGCGCGTCCGCCATGTTCGTAGAAAAGGATGTCGGGAACGAGCTCGCACAGCACCCGGCTGAACGCAAGCTCGTCCAACTCCGTCATGACGAAGTCCCGCCCGCGAAAACAGATGTTACTGCGTCTCCTACCCACGCCCATATGATACAGGGTTTAAGGTCGTTTTGAACGGTTGAAAAATTTATCCATCTGCGCGCCCTTGGGGATAAGGATGACGTCGATATTCTTGCCTGATCGGCGAATCCTATCGGCGGCATCGAGTTCCTTCTGCGTGACCTTCCCTGTTTTCGGGTCCACATCGACGGTCTGGATATGGACTTTTTTGCCGGACGGTGTTTCAAACGAAAGATCGACATATGTTCCGCCTTTCCTGCCATCACCGCCGAAGAATTTTGCAAGGCTTGGAATCCAGCGCTCAGATTTTAGGCCGCCCAAATCTCGGTCGACGCCACCACCTACGTGGTCCCAACCGGGGTGGTTTTTCTCGATCCAGGCCTGAATTCTCTCGATTTCGGCTTTTGTTTCGAAATTCCCTCGACGGTCTTCCAGGATCGTTCCAGTTTTCTGTAAACCTTCATCCGGCATCGGAAGGATAAATATCGTTGGCTCTTTCGTTTCCGGGATCGGCTGCGAAAGGTCCGGCAGTTCGATGGGTTCGGTCGTCGGTGCTGTCACGCCGGGAAGGTGAATGTTCGGTGGCTCATATCCCGGCGGCGGCGGGAAAGTTGGCGCGACGTCGGTTCGCTCGGTGGCGGTCTGGTTCTCATCCTCTTTCGACATTCGTCCCAGCAGCATGCCGGCGGCACCCGCGGCTGCGGTGCCGGCTGCCGTTCGGGCGGCTGGTCCAAGCAGTGTCCTTGCCGCGAGACCGATCAGCGGTGGGATTAAGGCGATCGCTGGCGCCATGGCGACTTGGGTGCCTTCAGGGGGGGATTTCTTTGAATCCATCGGTGGCGCGGCGCCCGGCCGGGTGGGCAGGCTCGCCAAGTGACGATCCAAGGACGCACCCGGTTCGGCTGGAGAATTGAGCCGTGACGTGGGGTCGGTTTCACCCCCGGGGGCCGGGGCGGCGGATGTGGGATGCGTCTTCAGAGCATCATTCAACCGCGCCAGCGTCGGCCCGTCGGGCTTCATGACTCCGTCCTCGGCGAGGCCTTCGGCGCGTTGGAAGGACTTCACGGCCTCGATCAGGGGGCGGTCCGGGTATTCATCGAAGCCGTCGTCGGGCGCCTCCAGATGGCCCAGGCTGGCCAGGGCCTTCTTGGTGGTGAGGGCGTCGGCCAGGTCCATGTCATAGGCCTCGCCGATGGTCTTGTTCAGGCGGAAGGGAGGGAGCATGTGGCGTCTCCTCGCGCGCCAATGTCGCGGGGGACGGGCGCGGCGGTTTGGGGGGCGCGCGGCGGCACTCGGATACGGCCGCGCTCATGCGCGGTCGAAGAGCGCCGGCCGGCGGGCCGGTTGCGGGAAGTCAGGGCATGGGATCGGGGAGCGTTGTCCGCTTGAGCGGGTTATCCCGCCATCACGGCGGGGCCCGGCGGGCGCTTTGTGACGCGACAATAGCGCGGCCTGCAACCAATATCAAGTATATATTCCTATTAATGGACAAAAAGTAGTGCCGGCCATTATGGTGGCATCGGCTCCGATGCGCCGGTTTACCGAAAAATCCCCAACCAATCGCGCCCATCCCCGGAAAAACACCTGACTTCCCCCGCCAGGGGCGTTATCCCGGGATGGCGGCCCCGGCGGCAGGCCGCGCGCGGACATTTTACGGAACAGCCTTACCCACATGGACACGACCCCCCACCAGGCCCAGGCCGAAGACCTGCTGCATGCCGTGTTCGGGCTGCAGGCGTTCCGCCCGGGGCAGGCGGAGATCGTCGCCGGCCTGCTGGCGCGGCGGAACGCGCTGGTGGTCATGCCGACCGGGGCGGGCAAGTCGCTGTGCTATCAGATCCCGGCCCTGGTGTTCGGCGGCCTGACGGTGGTGATCTCGCCCCTGGTGGCGCTGATGGACGATCAGGTCGCGGCCCTGCGTGCCCTCGGCGTCGATGCCGCCTGCATCCATTCCGGGCGCGAGCGCGACGCCAACGTGGCCGATTGGAAGCGGGTCCAGGGCGGGGCCTGCAAGCTGCTCTATCTGTCGCCGGAACGGCTGATGACGGATCGCATGATCCACGCCCTGCAGAAGATCGGCCCCGACATGTTCGTGGTCGACGAGGCCCATTGCATTTCCAAATGGGGTATGAACTTCCGCCCGGAATACGAGGCGCTGTCGCACCTCAAGGACGCCTTTCCGGGCGCCGTGTTCTCGGCCTTCACCGCCACCGCCGACGAGGCGACCCGCCGCGACATCGCCGCCAAGCTGTTCGCCGGCCG
>DNMS01000181.1:2650-2843 GCA_003488105.1 Rhodospirillaceae bacterium | reverse complement strand
CTTGGGCATCAGTCCGCTGCCGGGCGCGTAGAACGGATCGGGTTTGTCGCCCATGGCCATGGCGCCGTGGGCGGAATGATCCATCCCCGCCATCGCCGTGCCGTCGGGCATGGTGTGAGTCGGCGCATCGGACGCGGATCCGTGATTCATGATTCCGTGGTCCATGCCGGCCATGTCGCCATGGGCCATGCCC
>DNMS01000181.1:0-2327 GCA_003488105.1 Rhodospirillaceae bacterium | reverse complement strand
TTGCCGTCGGCCTGCACCACGGTCATCTTCAATCCCGGAATGCGCACGTCGAAGAAGGTCATGGCGGCGGCGTTGACGAAGCGTAGGCGGATGCGCTCGCCGGGCTTGAACAGGCCGGTCCAGTTCTGGTCCGGGTTCTTGCCGTTCATCAGAAGCACAAAGCCCGAGACGTCGGCGATGTCCGACGGCATCATGCGCATGTCGCCCCAGGCCATGCGGTCGGCGAGGGCGGGGCCGAAGCCCATCTTCCGGGCGTCGTCGACGAAGGTCGACAGGGTGCGCTGCTGATAATTGTAGTAGTCCGCCGACATCTTCAGGTTCGACAGGATTTCGTGCGGGCTGTCGTCGGGATGCCAGTCCGACAGCACGACCACGTATTCCCGGTCGTAGCGGAAGGGCTCGCGCGTCTTGGGTTCGATGACGAGCGCGCCGTACATGCCGATCGCCTCCTGCATGCCGGAATGACTGTGGTACCAATAGGTGCCCGCCTGCTGCGCCGGGAAGCGGTAGGTGAAGGTCTCGCCCGGCTTGATGCCGGGAAAGCTGATGCCCGGCACGCCGTCCTGCCGGTAGGGCAGGATCAGTCCGTGCCAGTGGATCGAGGTGTCCTCGCCCAGCGTGTTGGTCACGTTGATGACCAGGTCCTCGCCCTCCTTGAAGCGCAGCACCGGCCCGGGGACCGCGCCGTTGATGGTCATCGCCGTTTGATCCTTGCCGGCGACGTCGATCGCCGCCTTGCCGATGGTCAGGTCGTAGGTGCCGGCCCGCGCGGTCGCGGGGGCCAGCAGGACCGCCGCCAGGGCGGCGAGTATGAGACGTCTCATGGAATCGCTCCTTCCCGATTGCGTGGTCATTTGATTCTGACGGGGCCCATCATTCCGGACTCGTAGTGGCCCGGGATGTTGCAGGCGAATTCCAGTGCCGTCGGCTTGGTGAATTTCCAGATGATCTCGCCCGACTTGCCCGGCTCCAGCAGGATGCTGTTGGGGTCGTCGTGCTTCATCATGTGGCCGTCGCCATGGTCCATCTTCATCTTTTCGGGATTGATGCGGTCGGCTTCGATCATGCCGTGCTCCATCATCACCATCATCTGCTTCTGGTGGGCGGCATGCATGGCCGCCGTGCCCAGGCCGAATTCGTGCAGCAGGGTACCCTTGTTGGTGATCCGGAAGCGCACGGTCTCGCCCGCCTGCACGGTGATCTCCTCGGGCTCATAGAAGTTGTCCTGCATGGTGATGTCGATGGTGCGGGTCACGTCCGCCGCCTTGCCGGGTTCGCCGATGGCGGCCATGGCGCCGTGATGGCCGGGGGCCCCGTGGCCGCCCATTTTCATGCCCTCCATCATATGGCCCTGCTTGGGCATGTCGCCGTGACCGTGACCGGGCTGGCCCGATCCGGCCAAGGCGGGGGTGGTGGCCGCCAGCACGGCAAGGGCGACGGCGGTGGAACGGATGGACGTGCGGAATGTGAAATCTTGAGAGATCTTCATCGGAATATCCTTTTGATCGGGGATCGCGTCTGTGACGCGGCCGTGGCGAAGACTTAGGCTTCGCCGCCTTGTCGGATTTCCGCTCGGGGGTCGTATGGGGTGGACCGGACCTGGGGTCCGCGTCCGATGCAGGTGACATCGGCCGAGCGGAGGCTAGGCGCGATCTCGCGGTGGCCGGAACAGGCCGGCGGGGGCGGTCAGCGCGGGGGCTCGATCCGCACTCGGATACAACGTCTGGATATCAAAAACGGAGGGCGTGACGCTTAGAACGTCGCGGGGAAGGGCCGGCGCGAAGCAGGCGTTGACGCAGCAGCCGCCCATGTCGTGCTGCGACGGTGGCGGGGTCTGGTCCTGGGCCGGCGTCTGGTCGTGGCATTTTTGATGGTCCGATGTGGCGGCCTGCACCTCGGACAAAGTGCCATGGGCCTGATGGGCCCCATTCGCGGACCTTGCCATGGCCGCATGACCGGCGCCGAAGCCGGAGAACAGGACGGCAATGGCCAGGAGCACGAAGCACGCGCGGCGCAGGCGCCGTTCTGTACCTGCTTTTCCTGGGTATGTGCGCGCCATGGGTCTTCGATCCGGTGATTGGCTCGTGTCTTGCGGCATTACGCAAAATTCTAAAGGTTCCCCCTGCGGGAAGGTCAAGGCGAAACGGTTTGTTCCAGGCGCCTTATTTTCCGCCGGCCTGGGCGCGTTGGTTCAGGTCGTCGTGGCGGGCGCGGATACTCGCCGGCCAGGTGCTCTTGATATAGGACAGAACGGCGATGATTTCGGTGTCGGTGAGCACGCCGTCGAAGCCCGGCATGTCGCTTTCATAGCTGCCGCCGACCACGGC
>DNMS01000402.1:529-2882 GCA_003488105.1 Rhodospirillaceae bacterium | reverse complement strand
TGCCGACAACAGCGGCGATGGCGACCTGTCCGTCGATCCCCCCGCCGGTCAGATACCATATCAGGATACCTGCCCCGACCCCAGCCAGCAAACCGCCGATGGCCCCTGAAATCGTCTTCGACGGGCTGATCCGGGGCGCCAGTTTCGGACCGCCGAGGGATCGTCCGGTCAAATAGGCACCGGTATCCGTCATCCAGGTGACGACGAACAGAAACAGGATCAAACTGCGTCCCGCGTCACCGTCGCCCCGCATCAGGAACAGGACATAGGCCGCGGCCAGGATGTACGCAGACCCCACGATCAGCCACAGCATCTGCGCCCGCGCCATGACCAACCATTCCCACATCATGGCGGCGGTGAACAGGACGACAAGGATCGTATACCAGGGGGGGCCCGCATAAACGGCGGCGACCACGGGCGGCAGCAAGACCGCAGCAGACAGCACCCGCTTGTGAAATTCCGAAAGGGCCAAAATTCAATCCGCCAAGGGCTTAGGAACTCATGACGCCACCGAACCGGCGCTCCCTGCCGCGGAAATCGCTCAGTGCCTCGGCAAGGTGTTCGTGACCGAAGTCGGGCCACAGAACGTCGGTGAACACGAATTCCGCATAGGCGACCTGCCACAGCAGAAAATTGCTGACGCGCTGTTCGCCGCTGGTCCGGATCAGCAAATCCGGTTCCGGCAGGCCGGCGGTGAAAAGCGCATTCTCAAACCGGGTTTCGTCAATGTCCTCCGGGACGATCTCGCCGCGCCGGACCTGTTCCGCCAAGGCCCGGGCCGCGCCAAGGATTTCCTGCCGTCCACCATAGCTGAGCGCGATCGTCAGGTTGAGCCGCGTGTTGCCCCGGGTCCGATTCTCGGCGTCGGCGATCAGGCGTTGGATGTCGTCGTCGAAGCGCGCGCGTTCGCCGATGATGCGAAGACGCACGCCTTCGCGGTCAAGCTCGCCGATTTCCTTGCGCAGATAAAGCCGCAGCAAGCCCATCAAGTCGCCGATTTCGCCGATCGGGCGGTTCCAGTTCTCCGACGAAAACCCGAACAAGGTCAGATAGGGCACCCCCAGGCTGACCGCGGCCTTCACCGTCCGCCGCACGGCTTCGGCGCCGGCCTTGTGACCGGCGGTGCGCGGCAATCCCTTGCCCTTCGCCCAACGCCCGTTGCCGTCCATGATGACGGCGACGTGGACCGGATTTCCCGGGGCGTCAGTGACTTGAAGGGGGACGGTGGGCATCGGCGTCAAACCTGCATGATTTCGATTTCTTTGTTGGCGACGATCTCGTCGATCTTGGCGACATGCTCGTCGGTCACCTTCTGCACCTCGTCCGTATAACCGTGATAGGCGTCCTCGGAAATGTCACCCGCCTTTTCCGCGTTCTTCAGTTCGTCCATCGCGTGGCGGCGAACGTTGCGCACGGAAATACGCGCCTCTTCGGCATACTTATGCGCGACCTTGCCCAGTTCGGTGCGGCGTTCCTCGGTCAGGGCCGGAATCGGCACACGGACAAGCTGGCCATCCGCGGCGGGGTTGAGGCCCAGGCCGGAATCGCGGATCGCCTTTTCGACGGCACCGACAAGGCCCCGGTCCCAGACCTGCACGGTCAACATGCGGGGTTCCGGCACGCCGATGGTGCCGACCTGGTTCATGGGCATGTCAGAGCCATAGGCCTGCACGCTCACCGGCTCCAGCAGGCTGGTCGACGCCCGCCCGGTACGCAGACCGCCGAGCTCACGGTGGAGGACATCAATGGCCCCCTCCATGCGCCGCGCGATGTCACCCTTCAAATCAGAAAAACTGAATTCCGCCATAATTTCCTCCCATTGCGGTCGCTTGCGCGCGGTCCCAGGGGGCCGGCCGGCGCCCGGTCAATCGACCAGGGTGAACCGCCCCTCCCCGTTGATAACCTTGGAGAATTCTCCGGGATTGTGGATTGAAAACACGAGAATTGGAACCCGGTTGTCACGCGCCAGCGCAATCGCCGAAGTGTCCATCACCTTGAGGTCGCGGGCCAACACATCCTGGTACTTCAGGTTGTCGTAGCGCACGGCGTCCGGATTGGTCTTGGGATCAGAATCATAGACACCGTCGACCTGCGTGCCCTTCAACAGCGCGTCGCAGCCCATTTCCACCGCGCGCAGCGCCGCCGCCGTATCGGTCGTGAAGAACGGGTTGCCCGTACCGGCGGCGAAGATCACCACCCGCCCCTTTTCCATATGGCGCACGGCACGCCGCCGAATATAGGATTCACAAACGGTCTGCATGGGAATGGCGGACTGCACCCGCGTATCCACGCCCTTCGATTCCAGGACGCTTTGCACCGCCAGCGCGTTCATCACCGTCGCCAGCATGCCCAT
>DNMS01000402.1:0-355 GCA_003488105.1 Rhodospirillaceae bacterium | reverse complement strand
TGTAATCGGCGCTGGTGCGCTCGATGCCCTCGGCCGACGACGACATACCGCGGAAGATATTGCCGGCACCGATGACGAGACAGACCTGAACGCCCATGTCGTGGACGGTGGCGACCTCGTCACAGATGCGCCCAACCATATCAGGGTCCAGGCCGTAATCGCGCTTTCCCATCAGGGCTTCGCCCGACAGTTTCAACAGCACGCGCTGGTATTTCGGTTCCGCGGACACTGGGGACACTCGCGCTCTTCCATCAAAATCCGCCGCCGGCCCTTTATGAGGGGAAACCGGCGGCGGGAATGAGTTCCGGATGACAGTCTACATCACCCGTCGGACGGCGTCTTGCCCGGCGCCCGG
>DNMS01000065.1 GCA_003488105.1 Rhodospirillaceae bacterium | reverse complement strand
GGGGTTCCTCATCGTCGGCCCGAATTGGGGGCCCGCCGGGCCGACGATGAGGAACCCCGTGGGGGTGTATGGCCTGTGGATCGCGGCCCTTTTGACGCTGGTCACCGGGTTCGACTATCTGATCGCGGGCCTGCGCCATATCCGCCGCGCTGACCGCACGCCGCCGTCGGCTGCTGGTGGCACGCAAGGCGCTGAAAACCGTTGAATTTTGTGTCATTCTAACCAATATCAACGGCCTTCCGGTGGCGCTCGGCCCGGCAGGCAGGAAACATCCAAGGGGAAATGGCGGCATGAAGGTATTCGGCCTGGTCGGATGGAGCGGCAGTGGTAAAACGACCCTGCTGGTGCGTCTGATCCCGGAACTGACGTCGCGGGGGCTCTCGGTTTCGACCATGAAGCATACCCACCACAACTTCGACATCGACCAGAAGGGCAAGGATTCCTACGAGCACCGTGCGGCGGGTGCCACGGAAGTCATGCTGACCTCGGGCAAGCGTTGGGTCCTGCAACGGGAACTGCGCGACGAGGACGAACCCGACATGGACAGCCTGATCCGGCGCATGGCGCCGGTCGATCTGATCCTGATCGAGGGCTTCAAGCGCCACCGCCACGCCAAGCTGGAGGTGTTCCGCGCCGAGGTGGGCAAGGATCTGATCGCCGCCGATGACGACACCATCGTCGCCGTGGCCTCGGACGGGGCGGTCGCGGGCGTGACCTGTCCGGTCCTCGACATTAACGACGTCACGGCGGTCGCCGATTTCATTATCGCCCATTGCGGTCTCGCGGCCTCGGCCACCCAGGGGCAGCCGGGCAAGGTCAGCCATGGCGCAGCTTAAGGACGATTGCTTCGCCTTCGACGGCGGCCTGATGCCCGTCGACGACGCGCTCGCGATCCTGGCCGGGCGTGTTGCCTGCGTCGTCGGTACGGAAGAAGTTCCGCTGCGTCAGGCCTTGGGCCGGATTTTGGCCGAGGACGTGGCAGCCCCCCGCAACGTGCCGCCCCACGACAATTCCGCCGTCGACGGCTATGCGGTCTATCACGCGGACCTGAACCCCGACGGTGAGACGCGCCTGCCCGTGGCCGGGCGCATCGCCGCCGGCCATCCGTTGAGCGGCCCGGCCGAACGCGGCAAGGCCTATCAAATCTTCACCGGCGCCCCCATGCCGGCGGGTGCCGATGGCGGGCCGGACACGGTCTTCATGGCGGAAGACGCAGAGGTCGCGGGCGATGTCGTCGTCCTGCCCAAGGGCCTGAAGAAGGGGTCGAACCGCAGGTTCGCGGGCGAGGATGTGAAGCAGGGCGACGTGATCCTGCGCGCCGGACAAATCCTGCGCGCTCAGGAAATCGGCCTGGCGGCCTCGATCGGGCGCGGCAACCTGACAGTTCGGCAAAGGCTGCGCGCGGCCGTGTTTTCGACCGGGGACGAGGTTCGTGACCCGGCCGAGGGTGCCCCCGAGGGCTGCATCTTCGACGCCAATCGCTACACGGTCATGAGCCTGCTGGACGGGCTTGGCTGTGCCGTCACCGATCTGGGCATTCTGCCCGACAATCCCGACGCCATCGCCCAGGCCCTGGCGGCGGCCGAGGCGGGGCATGATCTGCTGATCACCTCGGGCGGCGTGTCGGCCGGCGAGGAAGACCATGTGAAGGCCGCCGTGGAACGCCGGGGCAGCATTCATTTCTGGCG
Source organism: Rhodospirillaceae bacterium (assembly GCA_003488105.1). The sequence continues at coordinate 8,570 of DNMS01000065.1, read as the reverse complement.
CCTGGCGATCAAGCCGGGTCGGCCCGTGGCCCTGGGCCAGGTGGGCGACACCGCTTTCATCGGCCTGCCGGGCAATCCGGTCGCGGCCATGGTCACCTTCATGCTGATCGCCAGGCCCCTGATCATGATGCTGTCTGGGGCGGTGGAGACCGAGGCCCCCCGCTTTCCGGTCAAGGCCGGGTTCGCTTACAAGAAAAAGACCGGTCGCCGGGAATGGGCGCGGGCCAAACTGGTCCGTAACGGCGGCGACATGCCCGTCGCGGAAAAACGCCATTCGTCGGGGGCGGGGATTCTGACCTCCATGGTCGATGCCGACGGCCTGGTCGAACTGCCAGAAGATTTGACGGAACTGGCGGAGGGTGCGACCGTGGATTTCCTGCCGTTCCGAGAGGTGACCTGAATGACCGCGCCCGTAAAATTGCTGTATTTCGCCTGGCTGCGTGAAAAGGCCGGGGTCGGCGAGGAAGACGTCCAGCCGCCGGCCACGGTCACCACCGTGGCTCAACTGGTCGATTGGCTGGAAGCGCGCGGCGGGGGCCATGCCGAAGCCTTTGCCGACCGCAAGGTCGTGCGTGTCGCCGTGAACCAGGAATATGTTAGTCTGAACCATCCCGTGACGGCGGGCGACGAGGTCGCGTTTTTCCCGCCGGTGACGGGCGGCTGACAGGGCAGGGGTCATCGATGATCCGCGTGCAGACTGAAGATTTTGACCTGGGCGCCGAACTGAAGGCGTTGACCGCGGGCAACCACGGCATCGGCGGCCTGTGTTCCTTCGTCGGCCTGGTCCGCGACATGGCGGGCGGCGAGGAAATCGGCGCCATGACCCTGGAACACTATCCCGGCATGACGGAGAAAGAGTTGGCGCGCATCGAGGCGGAGGCCCAGGTGCGCTGGCCCCTCGACGCGACTCTGATCATTCACCGCTATGGGCGGCTGGAGCCGGGTGACCAGATCGTCCTGGTCGCCGCAGCCTCGGCCCATCGCGAGGCGGCGTTCGAGGCCTGCCACTTTCTGATCGATTTCCTCAAGACCAAGGCGCCGTTCTGGAAGCTGGAAGGCACGTCCGACGGGGGCCAATGGGTCGATGCCCGGGATTCCGACGACGCGGCTACCCGGCGTTGGGCGCAAACGTCCGGAAAGGCCGCCGAGTGACGGCCGGGGCTCCCGCCGCCGATATCGACCCGCAGGACATCGATGCGGTGTTTTTCGATTTCGACGGCGTGCTGGTTGAATCCAACGAGGTCAAAATCGAAGCCTTCCGCCGCCTGTACGAACCCTTTGGCGACGACGTGGTCGAACGGGTAATCGCGGAACACATCCGCCACGAAGGGGTGTCGCGGGTGGTCAAGTTGGAACGCTTTCACCGGGAGTTTCTTGGCATCGCCTTGGATGACAAGGGCCTTGCCGATCTTGCGCAGACCTATTCCGAGATGGTCGAGGCCGTGGTGGTCGCATGCGAGGCCGTGCCGGGGGCGACCGAGGCCCTGGACGCCTGGGCCGGGCATTGCCCGTTGTACGTGGTGTCCGGCACGCCCCAGGAAGAACTGCGGCGCATCGCCCATCGCCGCGGCCTGGATGCATATTTCCAAACCGTGTTCGGCTCACCCCGCGTGAAGCCGGACATCGTCGGCGCTGAACTTGCGCGCATCGGCGTGGCGGCGGACCGCGTGCTGTTCGTCGGCGATTCCCTGACCGATTTCGACTGCGCCCAGGCCGTGGGCACCCGTTTTCTCGGCCGCGTGCCGGCCTGGCGGGAAAGCCGGTTCCCGGATGGGACCGAGGTCGCCCAGGACATGTGGCCCCTGGCCCTGGCCGGGGGGGCGCAAGCCATGCCGCAGGCGGAGGCCGAGGCATGAGCACCGGCGGCGATCCCGAAGACGCCTACCATCCGCCCAGGGCCTATCGCAACGAGCGGTTCCTGAAATCACCCAGCGCGCGGGGGCTGCGTATTCTTTCAGAGTATATGGAACCGGCGGCCCGTTTCCGTGCCTTCGACGTGGCGGACACGGTGGTATTCTTTGGTTCGGCACGCATCCTTTCCCGGGACGAGGCGGAACATAACCTGCAGGCCGCCCGCGCCCACGGCGGCGACGTCGCCCGCGCCGAGATGGCGCTGGATATGTCGCGCTTTTACGAAGATGCCCGCGAATTGGCCCGGCGCCTGACCGAATGGTCGAAGAGGCTGGAGGACACGCATAAACGCTTCCTCGTGTGTTCCGGCGGCGGGCCAGGGATCATGGAGGCCGCCAACCGGGGGGCGTCGGAAGCCAAGGGCATTAACATCGGGTTGGGCATATCTTTGCCCCACGAACAGCACGCCAATCCCTATATCACCCGCGAGATGTCCTTCGAATTCCATTACTTCTTTATGCGCAAGCTGTGGTTTATCTACCTCGCCAAGGCGCTGATCGTGTTTCCGGGCGGTTTCGGGTCCATGGACGAACTTTTCGAAACCCTAACCCTGACCCAGACAGGGAAGATCAAGAAGCACATGCCCATTGTGCTGTATGGCCGTGATTTCTGGGACGATGTGCTGAACCTGGACGCCCTGGTGAAATACGGCACGATCAATGCCGAGGACATCGACCTCCTGCACGTGGTCGACACGGTCGACGATGCCTTTACCTATATCACCGGCGAACTGGCCAAGAGCTTGGATGCGCCCAAGGGACCGGGGCTTTAGGCTTAATCGGTCACCCTATACTTTATAGTTTTCGGTATAACCTTCGGTCATATTTCAATTTATGCACCCCTCCGTTAAGTTGGGGGCATTATTCGGTCGCGATGCCGGGACCTTACGTCCGCGAACGGTGCTCCAGGAGAATTAGTCAGAATGTCGGGTGCAAGCCTTTCACGGCTCAGCATTGTATGGAAGATGTTGGCGCCGACCCCGCTTGTCGTGCTGGTCAGCCTTGTCGTCGTGCTGTTGATCGTGCCGCCCATGGTGCGCACCAACGTCGAGGCCGCGGCCCGCGACGCCGCCCTTGAAACCATTCATCAGTACAAAACCGTGCGCGGTATCTACAGCCGCAACGTCGTCAGCAAAGTGCTCGCCCATCCGGAATTTTCCGCGACCGTGGAGCACAGCGACAACATCAACGAAATTCCTCCGCCTGCGACCTTCATCCTCGATATCAGCGAGGCCCTGTCCAAGGAAGGCATCTCGCTGAAATTCTATAGCCCCTTTCCCTTCGCCAACCGCGCCGACCGCGAACTTGATGCCTTCGGCGCCAAGGCTTGGGAGTTGTTGTCAGCCAATCCCGAAGCGGTGATTAGCGAAGAGACGAGTATCGACGGCCATCGTGCCTACCGTGTTGCCGTGGGTGATGTCTTTCGCCAGCAAACCTGTGTGGATTGTCACAACTACCACCCTCTATCGATCAAGAAGGGATGGAAGTTGGGTGACCTGCGCGGCGTGTTCGAGGTGGTCGTCGATGTCGAACGCTTGTTGGATACGGGCGACAGGGTCAGCCGCTTTGTAATTCTGGCCTTCGTCGCAAGCGGTTTGTTGATTGTCCTGGTTGGTGTGATGATTGGCCGTCCCATTGCCCTGCGCCTGAGCGAGATGCGGGGTGCGGTGCAGGCAGTTGCTGATGGGCGATGGGATGTGGATATCCCGGCATCCGGTTCCAACGACGAGATCGGCGCCTTGGGTGGGGCCTTGAAAGTATTTCGCGAGAACGCCAAGCGGCGGGTCGAATTGGAAGAAGAGCAGCTTGATCTGTACAATCAGATCAAATCGCAGATCGTTCTGTTGACGGATACAAACAAATCCATCGAACGGTTCGTGCCGAACACTTTCCTTAAATTGTTGAAAAAAGAAAACGTCATCGACGTCAAATTGGGCGATTATGCGCTGCGTGACATGTCGGTCTTGTTCACGGATATCCGTGACTTCACGACGCTGTCCGAAACGATGACGCCCAACGACAATTTCAGCTTCATCAACAATTACCTCGGCCGCATGGGGCCGATCATCCGCGACCACAAGGGGTTCATCGATAAGTACATCGGTGATGCGATCATGGCGTTGTTCGACGAACCGGACAATGCCTTGGCGGCGGCCGTGGACATGTTGCAGCGCCTGGAACGTTACAACCAGGAAGAACGTATCCGATATGGCCGCGATGCCATCCGTATCGGCATCGGCATCAATACAGGTTCTTTGATGCTCGGCACCATCGGGGAAAAGGACCGTATGGACGGCACGGTGATCAGCGATGCGGTCAATCTGGCAGCCCGGGTCGAGGGGCTGACGAAAGAGTATGGCGTGCCCTTGATGATTACCGACAATACCCTGAACGCCCTGTCGGACCCTGGGAAATACTCGATCCGTCCGCTGGATTCGGTGATGGTCAAGGGCAAGACCAAGCAGGTCACCGTGTTCGAAGTCCTCGACGGGCTTTCCGATCATGAACGTGCGGCCAAGGAAGCCACCCTTGATACTTACTTGGCTGCGATCACGGCGCGCAAGGCGGGCGATCCGGTTCGCGCCAAGAAGCTGTTCGAGGAATGCCTCGCCGCTAATCCGGAAGATGCGCCGGTACGCCTGCATTTGTGCCGGCTGGCGGCCGACGCCTAAAGGGCTTCTTTGCCGGCACGGCGCACGGCTTTTCTCTGATCACCATTTTTGTATACAATCTCTCTCATAAACATAAGATTGTGGGAGGCTTTCCGTGAAGGCGTTGAGTGAAGATCAGGTCGCGGGATTTCGCCGCGACGGCTATCTGTTTCCCGTTCCCATGTTGTCCCAGGACGAGGTTGCGGCGGCGCGCGCCGACCTTACCCGTTACGAGGCCTGGCTGGGCAAACCGCTGCCCGAGGCCGAGCGCAAGTGGCGGACCATGCCGTTCGCCCATCTGCCCTGGTTCAACAAGCTGGTTCGCGACACCCGCGTTCTGGATGTGGTCGAGGATCTGATCGGTCCGGACATCCTGGTCTGGACTTCGACCTTTTGGATCAAGGAACCGCATTCCCCCCATGTCGCCGCCTGGCATCAGGACAACGCCTATTTCGGCCTGGACCCGTCGGAAGAGGTTTGTGCCTGGCTGGCCCTGAGCGATGCGGATGCCACGGCGGGCTGCATGAACGTCATTCCCTGGCGGGGCGAGACGCCGCGCGTTCTGCATCACGCGCCGGCCCAGGTCGACGTCAGCATCAACCGGGGCACGCAATCGGTGGTCGAACCGTTTGACGAGACGGCGAAGGTGGCGATGGAACTGAAGGCGGGATCGTTTTCCGTCCATCACGGGCTGTGCATGCACGCCTCGGCACCCAACGGCGCCGACTACCGGCGTATCGGACTCGGTTTCAACTATATCCCGGCACATGTTCGGACGGCCGGATCGGTCCGCATGGCGGCCATGCTGGTGCGCGGTGAGGACCGTTGGGGGCACTTCGATCTGATCGATCCGCCCGGCGGCGAATTCAGCCCCGAGGCCCTGGCCCTGCACGACGAAATCGTCGGACGCTACGGCGCCAACTACAGCGAGCAGATCGAACAGCACCGCCGGACGTTCGCGGCGGCTGAATAGGTTCGGCCGCTGCGCGGTGGCAAGGCGCGGCGGCTATTCCGCCGCGGCACTTTCCGTCTTCTTGCCGACGGCCTTTTCGTAGTCTTCGATCAGCCAGTGGGTGATCTGCCCCGGCGTGAAGGTCATGTCGTCGATCTGGCCGACGGGCGTGACTTCGGCGGCGGAACCGGTGAGGAAGATTTCCGTCGCCTTTTTTAGTTCGTCCGGGAAGATCGCCCGTTCGATGACCTCGATCCCCCGGGCCTTGGCCAGGGCGATCACGGTCTGGCGGGTAATGCCGTTGAGGAAGCAGTCCGGCGTCGGCGTGTGCAGCTTGCCGTCGCCGAACGAGATGAAGATGTTCGCCCCCGTGGCCTCGGCCACCTGGCCGCGATAGTCCAGCATCAGAGCATCCTGGCAGCCGTGCGATTCCGCCGTGTGCTTGGACAGGGTGCAGATCATGTACAGGCCCGCGGCCTTGGCATGGACCGGCGCGCATTCGGGGGCCGGGCGCTGCCATTTGGAGGTTTCCAGCTTGATGCCCTTTTCACGCAGTTCCGGCGAAAAGTAGCTGGGCCAGTCCCAGGCGGCGATGGCGACGTTGATGCGGTTCTGCTGGGCCGACACGCCCATCATTTCCGATCCGCGCCAGGCGACCGGGCGGATGTAGCCGTCGACGATGCCGTTTTTGGTGCAGGCATCGATGCAGGCCTGGTCGATTTCTTCCACCGTATAGGGGATTTTGAAGCCCAGGGTTTGCGCGGAATAGAACAGCCGTTCCGTATGTTCGCGCAGCCTGAAGATTTGCCCCGAATACATGCGTTCGCCTTCGAACACGCAGGAGCCGTAATGCAGGCCGTGGGTCAGAACATGGACGCGGGCGTCCCGCCAATCGACCCATTCACCATTGAACCAGATCAGACCGTCGCGGTCGTCGAAGGTAGCAGCTGCCATTGTAATATTCTTTCGTCCGTCCGTTTTTCCCAAGAACGATGTTGCGTTTATTATCAGTCTCGGGCATATAAGTCAATAACACTGACTTATTTTTACGGGGCTTTCGATCGCATTTTCCGGCGGCCCCGGTGAAGGAAACCGTCATGGATGAACAGGCCCCCTGGGTCCAGCAGCAGGTTGATCCTCTGGCGCCACGCGACGACGATCTGCGCCACGCCATGGAACTGTTGTTCTTCGCCTACCGTGACTTCACGGGCGAGGCCGATGCCGTTCTGGCCGATTACGACATGGGCCGCGCCCACCACCGGGCGGTCTATTTCATCGGGGCTAACACGGGCATCAGCGTGTCGGAATTGCTGGCGATCCTGAAGATCACCAAGCAGTCCCTCAACCGTGTGTTGTCGACCCTGATCGACGAAGGCTATGTTGTGCAGGAAACCGACGATGGCGACCGCCGCCGCCGGCTCATGCACCTGACGCCCAAGGGCCGCGATCTGGAACAGCTTTTGACCCGCCGCCAGTCGGCGCATGTCGCCCGCGCCTACCGTGACGCGGGGCCGGACGCGGTCGAAGGGTTCCGCCGTGTTTTGTTCGGCCTGATCAACGAGGCGGACCGCCATCGCGTGACCCTCCCCGGCGCCGCGGCCCACGGCTGACGGGCTGCCGCGTCCGGCCCGATCATGATAGGATTTGCACCGGCCCTGTGGCCGCTTGAACGCTTGACCGCATGGCACGGGGGAGTGATGTCGTGAACGCCGACCTGCCGCATCTTCTTGTCGTTGACGACGATGGCCGTCTGCGCGACCTGCTGAGCCGATTCCTCACCGAGAACGGCTTCGTCGTGGTCACGGCGGCCGATGCGGCCCAGGCGCGCAGCCGGCTCAGCCATTTCGACTTCGACGCGGTGATCCTGGACCTGATGATGCCGGGGGAAACGGGGCTGGAGTTCGCGCGCGATCTGCGCACCCGGTCGGCCATTCCCATCCTGATGTTGACCGCGATGGCGGAGACCGAGGACCGTATCTCGGGCCTGGAGGGCGGCGCCGACGATTATGTGGTCAAACCGTTCGAGCCGCGTGAACTGCTGTTGCGCATCCGCAACATCATGAAGCGCACCCCTCAGGCTCAGGTTCCCGGGGACGACCTTCATCTTGGTGACTTTCTGTTCCGCCGTGACCGGGGGGAATTGTCGCAGGACGGCCGCCCCGTGCGTCTGACCGACCTGGAGGCGGGATTGCTGAGCGCGCTTGCCGCGCGCCCGGGCGATGTGCTGACCCGCGATGACCTGATCGCCCGCACGGGTGCCGCCGGCGGCGGGCGTGCCGTCGATGTACAGGTCACCCGTCTTCGCCGTAAGATCGAACCCGATCCCCGCGATCCCCGCTATCTGCAGACCGTGCGGGGCAAGGGCTACGTTCTGCGCCCTGATTGAAGATCCGGCCATGCCCCTTCAGACAACCATCAAGAACGCCCTGCCGAAAAGCCTGCTCGGCCGCGCCCTGCTGATCATCGTCACACCGCTGATCCTGTTGCAGGTGGTGTCGGGGCTGATTTTCTACGAAACCCATTGGGACAAGGTGTCCTACCGTCTGGCGCGCAGCGTCGCGGGCGACGTGGCGGCCATCGTGCAACTGGTTACCGACGATCCCAGCGAGGAAGCCCGCGAGCGCGCCGCCGCCCTGGCCGGCCGCAACATGGACATGTTCGTGACCTTTCTGCCGGGCGCGATCCTGTCCAACAAGGCGGTGCCGCCGGCCAACGACCTGGAAGACGTGCTCGACCGCTCCATGCAGAGCTTCATCGTCAAACCCTATCGTTTGGATTCGGAAAGTTCCGACCGCAACGTCATCATCGACGTGCAGCTTGCCGATGGCGTGCTGCGCATCACCACCACGCGCAAGCGGCTGTTTTCGACCACGGTCTATGTCTTTGTCATCTGGATGATCGGCACGTCGTTGATCCTGTTCGGCGTCGCCACAATTTTCATGCGCAATCAGGTGAAGCCGATCCGAAGGTTGGCCCGCGCGGCCGATAACTTCGGCAAGGGCCGGGACGTATCGAACTTCAAGCCCGAGGGGGCGACCGAGGTTCGCCAGGCGGCCC
>DNMS01000139.1:6250-12435 GCA_003488105.1 Rhodospirillaceae bacterium | reverse complement strand
GGGTTAGGGTGCAGTGCACAATTTACAAAATTTATTCTTTAAATAATTTCCATAAATATATTTAATGATCAAATCATGAAGCAGCCCTTGGATCTGCGCCTGCTGCAGGCGTTCATTTTGCTGGTGGAAACGGGCAGCGTGTCGGAAACGGCGCGCCGTCTCGGGCGGACCCAGCCGGCCGTCAGCCTGCAGATGCGGCGGCTGGAGGAAACGGTCCATGCCAAGCTGTTCACCACGGTCAACCGCAAGCTGGTGCTGACCCCGGATGGGGAGCTTCTGCTCGGCTATGCGCGCACGATCATGAACCTGCAGGAAGAGGTCAAGGTGCGCCTGACCGCGCCCAAGCTCAGCGGCAAGGTGGTGCTGGGCGTGCCCGACCTTTATGCGGCCTATCTGCTGCCGCCGATCCTGTCCAGCTTCACCAACGCCTTTCCCGACATCGAGGTCGAACTGCGGACCCTGCTGTCGAGCCCACTGGTCACCCAGCTGAAGCGCGGCGAGATCGACCTTGCCCTGGTGACCGACATGCGGGCCTTCGACGAAGGCGACGTGGTCGCCCGCGAACCCCTGGTCTGGGTCACGGGGGAGGCCCGATCCCTGCACAACAACAACCCGGTGCCGCTCGCGGTTCTGCCGCCGGGCAACGTGTTCCGCGACCTTGCGCTCGCGGGCCTGGCGACCATGGGGCGGAAATGGAAGATCGCCTTCGTCAGCGCTGGGATCAGCGGCCTGCAGGCGGCGGTGCTCAGCGGCAGCGCGGTCAGCGTCGTGGCCAAAAGCTCGGTCATGCCGGGCATGCGGGTGCTGGGTGCGGCGGAAAGCTTCCCGGCCCTGCAAGGCGTCGACCTGGTGCTCTACCGCGCCGGCAAGCGCAACAACGCGGCCGCCGACGTGATGGGCGACCTCATCGCCGAATACTTCGCGCGCTCCAGCATCGCGCCGGTCAGGGGTGCGGCCAAGACGCAGGCGGGAAGCGGGTCCCACGAATAGGCGGACGGAGAGCCCCCATTTTTGCCGGAGGCGGAAACCTGCGACCGGTTCTTGGTCGCGGAGAAAGGGGGCGGCCCGCCACGTTGTGGGTGGACCGCCCCGTGGCTTCAGGCCGCTTGCCGTTTCGCCGTGGTTGCCTTGAACACGAACAGTACGAAGGCGGCGACGCCGACAGCGAACACCACGTCACCGGGAACACGCATCCAGACAAGTCCTTCCATGATTGGGCTATGGACGAACTCGGACGATCGGGCGAAGGAATAGCCGTGCTCAATACTGGCGTAAGTCTGCCAGATTCCCTGCGGCAGCAGCGACAGGAACGTCATCATGGCAAGGCCGATGTTGAGGGTCCAGAAAGACACCTTCAGCAATTTCTGATTCCATTGACGGACATCGGTCAGGCCCCGCAAACAGTACAGAAGAAGGCCCAGGCCCAGCATGCCGTAGACGCCGAATAAGGAGGCATGGCCGTGGTTGGCCGTCGTATTCAATCCCTGCATGTAATACAGCGCAATCGGCGGGTTGATAAGGAAGCCGAACAGGCCGGCGCCGACTAGGTTCCAGAACAGCACCGAGGCGAAGAACATGAAGGGCCAGTGGTAGTTGGTTTCCCAGGTTTGCTCATGTTCGATCTTGGTGCGGTTGTAGGCTTCGAATCCGATCACCATCAGTGGAACCACCTCCAGCGCGGAGAATGAAGCGCCGACGGCGATCACGGAAGTCGGAGTGCCGCTGAAGTAGAGGTGATGGAAGGTCCCCAGAACGCCGCCGAACAGGAAGATGATGGTCGCCAGCATGACCATCACCGTCGCCGTCGTTGAGCGCAGGATGCCCATGCGCACGAAGAGCACGGCAATGATGGCGGTCGCGAAGACCTCGAAGATCCCCTCGACCCAGAGATGGACCACCCACCAGCGCCAATATTCCATGATCGAAATGTGCGTATTCTGGCCCCACATGAGGCCAGCGGCGTACAGGAGGCCGATCGCCAGTGCGGCGATCACGACAAGCCCGACAAGCGATTTGCTGCCCTGCGCCGCGAACACCGGTTGCAGGGCCCTCAGCACCAGGGCGACCCAAAGGAACAGGCCGATGGTCAGGTAGATCTGCCAGAACCGGCCGAGATCGACGTATTCATATCCCTGATGGCCGAACCAGAAGTTGGCGGTCAGGTCACCGAAGTAACGGTGCACGGCTGCCCATTGACCGGCGAAGGAACCAACCACGATGACCAGCAGGCTGATGAACAGAAAGTTGACCCCAAGCCGCTGAAATTTAGGGTCCCTCCCCGCAAGCAGCGGCGCGACATACAGCCCCGTCGCAAGCCAAGCCGTAGCGATCCAGAACACCGCCAATTGTGTGTGCCAGGTTCGTGTCACCGAATAGGGCAGGTAATCGACCAGGGGCATGCCATAAACCCCCTGGCCTTCGATGGCGTAATGCGCGGTGACGATCCCCAGCAGGACCTGCGCCAGGAACAAGGCGCAAACGACCCAAAAATACTTGGCCGTCGCACGCATGGAGGGGGTGATGACAATGCTGTCGATCAGGTCGGACTTGGCGAAGCCGCCGTCGGGAACCACGTCCGTGTTCCAGGTATCGAACTGTTTGGCGTAATACCAGACCAACGCCCCGATCCCGGCCAGAAGGATGATCACCGAGGCGATGCTCCACAGCAACGTTCCCGATGTGGGATGGTTGCCGACCAAAGGCTCATGCGGCCAGTTGCTTGTATAGGTGATGGTGTCGCCGGGCCGGTTCGTCGTGGCGCTCCAGGCTGTCCAGAAATAGAAGGCGGACAGGTCGTGCGCTTCTTCCGGGGTCAGGAAGGCATGCATCGGAAACGCGTAGTCGCGCCGAAGATCGAGGGCATCCTGCCCGTCGCCGACATACAGTTTCGTGAAATGCGACTCAACGGCCTGGATGGCTTGGGCGCGTGTCGGGCTGACGGTGATGGCCTGTGTCGACGGATCGAAGGTATTGCGCCGCATTTCCTGTTGAATGTCGGCGCGGAGCATCGTGTCCTGCTGGTCCGGGCGCAAACTCGGGTAGGGGTTTTGCGCAGTGGAGAGCGCCAACAGCGCGGAAGCTTCACGGTGCAGCCAGTCGGCGCTCCAGTCCGGCGCCAGGTAGCCGCCGTGGCCCCATACCGACCCTTGCTGCATGCCGCCGATGGATTGCCAAAGATTCTGGCCCCGTTCGATATTCGCCCGGGTGTACAGCGTGGTGCCGTCGGTTGACCCGACCACAGCGGGGATGGGGGGCGCTTCCCGGTATATTTCATTGCCGAGGAAAAGCATGGTGCCAAACATGGCGGCCATGCCGATGGTGAGAATCAACCAAAGTCTCTTGATCGAGAACGTGGATTTGTAAGTTGTCATGCCCGCACCTTTCGAAGCTGCTTCACGTGTAGGAAATCCTGCACTCAGTCCGTTGATCCGCGATATGCGCGGCCGACGCCCGGGCGATAGGGCCCGCGGCGTGATAATGGCGTCGATCCGATTTTGCGAAAATTCATGGTTTGACGGTTCCGCCACGGAGGCCCGGGTTATGCACGCACGCCGTCATGTGCGGTAGCGCGGACAGGCTGACGGGGCGGGGCCTTGACCTGACGGAGGTGAATCTAGCGGAAAGCCGCGACCTGTGGGGGCGCGGGACGCTGTGCGCGGCACGGGCGCAACCAGCAGCGGCGGATTCATGGCTCGGGTGATGCTCGGCATTGGCCCACTCAAACCCGGCAAAACGCACCGGATACTCGCCTATGGAAAAGTTGTTGGCGGCAATGCTACCGACAGGAGGGGCACCGTGTCATGACAAATATCAATTAAGGATCGGTTTCGTTTGGGGGAGTGGTGGGCCAGGCAGGACTCGAACCTGCAACCAGACGGTTATGAGCCGTCGGCTCTAACCAGTTGAGCTACTGGCCCTTTATTCGGTTTTCCTCCGTCCCCCCTTAGGAACGGAAAAGGCCGGAAGCGTCGTCGCTCCCGGCCTGTCGTTTGGTCCGTATGCCTGGCGTTTAGTAGTCCAGGAAGCTTCTGAGTTTCCGCGACCGGGACGGATGTTTCAGCTTCCTCAGCGCCTTGGCTTCAATCTGACGTATTCGCTCGCGGGTGACCGAGAACTGCTGGCCGACTTCTTCCAGCGTGTGGTCCGTGTTCATGCCGATGCCGAAACGCATGCGCAGCACGCGTTCCTCGCGGGCCGTGAGGCTGGCCAGGACCCGCGTGGTGGTTTCGCGCAGGTTGCCCTGAATGGCGGCGTCCAGCGGCTGCACCGCGTTCTTGTCTTCGATGAAGTCGCCGAGGTGCGAGTCTTCCTCGTCGCCGATGGGCGTCTCCAGCGAGATCGGCTCCTTCGCGATCTTCAGCACCTTGCGCACCTTTTCCAGCGGCATGGACAGCCGCCCGGCCAGTTCTTCCGGCGTCGGTTCGCGGCCGATCTCGTGCAGCATCTGGCGCGAGGTGCGGACCAGCTTGTTGATCGTCTCGATCATGTGCACGGGAATACGGATGGTGCGCGCCTGATCGGCGATGGACCGGGTGATGGCCTGGCGGATCCACCAGGTCGCGTAGGTCGAGAACTTGTAGCCGCGGCGGTATTCGAACTTGTCGACCGCCTTCATCAGGCCGATGTTGCCTTCCTGGATCAGGTCGAGGAACTGCAGGCCGCGGTTGGTGTATTTCTTGGCGATGGAGATGACGAGCCGCAGGTTGGCCTCGATCATTTCCTTCTTGGCCTTGGCGGCCTCGCGCTCGCCCTTCTGCACCGTCGAGACGATGCGGCGGAATTCCAGGATCGGCAGGCCGGCCGTCTGGGACACCTCGGCGACCTGGGCGCGCATCTCCTCGATGTCGTCCTTGCTGCGCGACGCGAACCGCTGCCAGCCCTTGGCGGGCAGTTTTTCGACCCGCTTCAGCCAACCCGGATCAAGCTCGTGCCCCTGGTAGGCTTCCAAAAATTCTTCGCGGTTGATGCGCGCCGTGGTGGCGAGCCGCAGGATCTTGCCTTCCAACCCGACCAGCCGGCGTTTGAGGCCGTAAAGCTGGTCCAGCAGTTGCTCAACCCGGTTGTTATTGAGGTGGACGTCCTCCATCCACTCGATCAGTTCCTTGCGCAGCTTCTGGAACCGCTTTTCCTGGCTCGGCTTGGGCTGCTCGCCCGAGGTCAGGGCCTCAAGGCGCTGCATCTGTACCCGGTGAAGCTTCTTGTAGGTCTTGGCGATGTTCTCGAAGGTCTCGATGACCTCGGGCTTCAGCTTGGCTTCGAGGGCGGCGAGGGACAGGTTGTTTTCGCCGTCGTCCTCGTCGTCATCATCGTCGTCGCTGCTGCTCTTGCTTTCGCCATCCTCGCTCGATGTTTCGGCTGCGTCGTCGTCTGACGGGGCGTCCTTCTTGGTGTCCTTGGCGGTCTCGGCGGTGCCTTCCTTGGCATCTTCCGCGGGGGCCGCTTCGGCCGTGTCGCTGTCCCCGTCCCCGCCGTTGGTATTGGCGGGAACCGCGCCCGGCTGGCCCGGGCCGCCGCCGTGGGTGGCCTCCAGGTCGATGATGTCGCGCAGCAGCATATCCTCGGCGATCAACGCGTCATGCCACAGGGTGATGGCCTTGATGGTCAACGGGCTTTCCATCAGGCCGCCGATCATCATTTCGCGACCGGCCTCGATGCGCTTGGCGATGGCGATTTCGCCCTCGCGCGACAGCAGTTCGACCGAGCCCATCTCGCGCAGGTACATGCGCACCGGATCGTCCGTGCGGCCCAGGTCGTTCTCGTCGACGTTGCCGGCGGTCGAGGTGGTCTTCTCCTCGCCGTCCCCGTCGCTGTCGCTTTCGGCCGGGGTGTCGTCGGTCTCTTCGTTTTCGACCACGTTGATGCCCATTTCGGACAACATCGCCATGGTGTCTTCGATTTGTTCCGAAGATACCTTTTCCGGGGGCAGGGCGCCGTTCAGGTCGTCATAGGTGACGTACCCGCGCTCCTTGCCCTTGGCGACCATCTTCTTGACGGCCGCGCCCAGGGTGTCGAGAAGGGGGCTGTCGCCGCCTTCTTCCTGGGTATCGCCGCCTTCTTGATCTTTCGCTTGTGCTTTTGCCACGCTCGACCTCTAAATCCGTTGTTCGGGGACCCCGCCCCCTCCGGCCCTTCCGCCCTTGGCGTCCGGTCCGGCTCAAACCTCAATGGGGTCCCGATGCCATGTC
>DNMS01000139.1:0-6080 GCA_003488105.1 Rhodospirillaceae bacterium | reverse complement strand
TTCGTCCATCATCCGCCGAACCCGAACAACCCAATTCATGTTTGCCTCCGACGGGTCACGCCGGACAGCATCCTGGGCTGCTTGGAGTTCGGACTCCAGGTCCTCTCCGCGCAAGTGGCTAATGGTCGCTTCCCAACCCTGTCTGGCCTCTGCATGTCCCGCATTGGGGCGCGCGAATCTAGCGTGGTCGTAGGTTCGCGCGCTTAATAGCTGGCTCAGCGCCTGGGAATAACCCTGCTCTGACAAGTGGTTTACAAGCCCTTCGGTGTCAAGGGGTAAACCACCCGCGTGGGTGATTAATATCGCCTGACGCAGATTGTCAAGGTTCTGGTCATTGATGGCGACCTGGCCGAGTTGTTCCTCGACCTCGGCCAGCAGCTCCGGATGGTTGATCGCGGTGGCCAAAAGGATGGCCCAGCGCAGGCGCGCGCTCTCCACCGGCCGGGTGTCGGCGGTGTCGGCGCGCAGGCGCTCGGACGGCCCGATCCAGGCGTTGGCACCCCATTTCCCACGGCCGAACCCGCGCCCCTGCCGTTGGGCGCCGCGCCCGCCCTGCCGGCCGGGGCCGTCGGGCCACAGGCGGGATTTGAAGAAATCCTGAAAATACCGCCGCACGGTGGGATCGGGGATGTCGCGGATGCGCTGGTCGAGCCGCTTGTTCAAATCCGCCCGGCCTTCCGGTGTCGGTGGCAGGCGGCCGCCGGATTCAACCCGCCAGATCAGTTCGGACAGCGCCGTGGCGCCGGACAGCAGCGTGTCGAAGGCCTGGCGGCCCTGGCCCTGGACCAGGCTGTCCGGGTCCTCGCCCGGCGGCAGCAGGGCGAAGCGCAGCCCGAACCCGGCCTTGAGCAGCGGCAGGGCCCGTTCCGCCGCCCGCGCGGCGGCGCGTTGGCCGGCCGCATCGCCGTCGAAGCACAGCACCGGTTCCGGCGCCAGCCGCCACAGCAGGGCGATCTGCTCTTCCGTCAGGGCCGTGCCGAGGGGGGCAACGGCCTGGCCGATCCCGGCCTGGGCCAGGGCGATGACGTCCGTATAGCCTTCACAGACGATGACAGTGCCGGCGCTGCGGATCGCGTCTTTTGCTTGTGCGAGTCCGTACAGGTTGCGGCCCTTGTGGAACAGGGGGGTTTCCGGTGAATTCAGGTATTTGGGCCCGTCACCCGCCAGCAACCGCGCGCCGAAGGCGATGACCTGGCCCTGTCGGTCGGTGATCGGGAACATGACGCGGCCACGGAATCGGTCATAAGGCTCGCGGCCCGCATCCTCGGGCTGAACCAGCAGCCCGGCGGCGACCATCAGGCCCTCTTCGATGCCCTCCGCCGCCAGCATGGATTTCAGCTTGCCGCGCCCGTCGGGGGAGAATCCCAACCGGAACCGGCGGATCGTCTCGTCCGTCAGGCCGCGCCCGCGCAGGTAATCCAGGGCCGGGCGGCCTTCGGGCATGCGCAGGCATTTCTCGAAGAACGCCGCCGCCATCTCCACGACCTCGGCCAGGGTGCGGTTGCGGGCCCGGCGCTCGCGGTCTTCCGGCGTTTCCTCGGGCATGGGCAGCCCGGCCTCGCCGGCCAGGCGCTGCACCGCCTCGCGGAATTCCAGGCCCTCGCTTTCCATCACGAAATCGATGACCGATCCATGGGCGCCGCAACCGAAGCAATGGTAATGATCGTCGTAGACGTGGAAGCTCGGCGTCTTTTCCTTATGGAAGGGGCAGCAGCCCTTGGTGTCGCGGCCCGAACGGATCAGCTTGACCCGCCGTCCCACGACCTCCGTCGCGGGCAGTCGCGCCTTCAGTTCTTCCAGGAATTCCGGGGGGATCGCCATTTCTATATTACGATTCCATTAGTGTCGGATTTTGGGCGATCAGCCCATGTCTCAACTAGATAGACTGCCATTGCACCTGAAAGGTTCACGGCAAGATGTGCGTGACGAGATTTCGGCCTTGCTGGTGAACGTCCAACGCCATGCGCGTCACCCAACTTGTTTCTTATAGTCCCAAGGCTATTCACTATGGTTTGGCAGCCGCCAAGAATTGATTTGAATGTTTTTTCAGTATGTTGTGACGGCGCAAGGTTTAATTCTTCTGCTACTAGGTGATACAGCTTTGGAAGTTCTTCATTTCTTTGATGCGCAACACCTAAGTCGTCGAGGATCAATTTGCATGTTGTTTCCAGTAAGGTTCGCGCAACCGTAATAGCGCCTTCTGGATCGTGTGTTTTCCGGTCAAGGGCCTTAGCCCATAAATCCATCACATGTGTTTGATTTAATTGCTCTAGCGTCAATGAAGCGACGTCTAGGTGCGAGTCTGAAACCTTCAACTCAAGATAGTTTAGTAAAGGGGCAAACTCGTCTCCCAAATAAGCACGCCGTTCGGCATAAGTTGGCCGTCCCTTTTTTATGTGGCTCCAAAATAGCGATAGATTCCTGCAATTGACTAAAAATTCAGGGCAAAGTCCTCGTAGCTTGGAATCGCTGAGGAAGGTTTTTCTTTTTGTTTTGAAATCGTCCTCATCAATCGAATTGCCAGTGGCGTAGGCAATCAACATATCTAGAAGCGCTTCGGCCTCATCAGCTGAAGGGTTTCGCTGCGCTCCGTCGACATCTGGTAAAATGGTTTTCTCATCGGAAGGAAAGCTTATGCCCGCCGAGTCTGCTAGGCGCTGGACTGCCTCGCGGAATTCCAGGCCTTCGGTTTCCATCACGAAATCGATGACCGATCCATGGGCGCCGCAACCGAAGCAATGGTAATGATCGTCGTAGACGTGGAAGCTCGGCGTCTTTTCCTTATGGAAGGGGCAGCAGCCCTTGGTGTCGCGGCCCGAACGGATCAGCTTGACCCGCCGTCCCACGACCTCCGTCGCGGGCAGCCGCGCCTTCAGTTCTTCCAGGAATTCCGGGGGGATCGCCATCTGTGATGGGGCGCCTGTCTGTGGTTTAAGGGCAGGATTGCAACCTGCGACCATACCCATAATAAGGGGATCGGCGCAGCAGTGGAGTCACGGGGGTTATCCCCGTGATTCTCAAGTCATCCACAGCGGGTTCGCGTGGATATCGCTGGTGAAATGCAGGTCGAATCGACGGGCAAGCCCCAAGCTAGCAGAGCTTGTCCTTGACCAGGGCACTGGCCTTGGAAAAATCCATGCGGCCGGCGTACTTCTGCTTCAAGGCGGCCATGCACTTGCCCATGTCCTTGATGCAATCGGCACCCGTTTCCTTGATCGCGCCCTCGACGGCCACGGCGACCTCGTCCGCCGACATCTGGGTCGGCAGGAAGCCCTGGATGACGGTGATTTCCTCGCGCTCGCGGTCGGCCAGGTCCTTGCGGTCGCCCTTATCGTAGATATCGGCGCTTTCGACCCGCTGTTTGATCATGGATTGCAGCAGGCTCAGGATTTCCTCGTCGGAAATGCCCTCCTGGTTGCCCTTGTCCCGGGCGGCGATGTCCCGGTCCTTGATGGCCGCGCTGATCAGCCGCAGCGTCGCCGTGGCGCAGGCTTCCTTGGACTTGATGGAGGTCTTCAGCGCAGCCGAAATCTGCTCGCGTAGCATGGGTATGTCCCGGTTGTGGCGGAAGCTGCGGACCCTAGCCCAAATCGCCCCCCAAGGCAAACGCGTTCCGATTCTTTAATTAGTTGAAATATAAGGATATTTTTTCTGAAACGAGTCTTGACCTGATGCCGGGACACGCGTAGAAGCTTGTTTCCAACGCATGCAGGGTCGTCGCCGACGGCGCGGCCCGGGCGCCTTGGTCCAACCTCAGCCCGAAAAAGTCATATGTCCGAAGCCTCCAAGCCCGCGACCACGACCGTGGCCGCCCAACCGCCGAACGCAAACGCGGCCCTGGTGCTGGCGTCCGGCGAAGTTTTCTGGGGCCGCGGCGCGGGGGCTCCCGGCGCCTCCGTGGGCGAGGTCTGTTTCAACACCTCGATCACCGGCTATCAGGAAATCCTCACCGATCCGTCCTATGCCGGCCAGGTCATCACCTTCACCTTCCCGCATATCGGCAACGTCGGCGCCAATCCGGAAGACATGGAAACGGTCACCCCGGCGGCCCGGGGGGCGGTCATGCGGGTCGACATCACCGACCCGGCCAGCTGGCGCGCGGCCCAGCATCTGGACGCCTGGCTGAAATCCCACGGCCTGACGGCGGTCACCGGGGTCGACACCCGGCGCCTGACCCGGCTGATCCGCGACGGCGGGGCGCCCAACGGCGTCGTCGCCTATAAAGATGACGGCCCCCTCGACATTCCGGCCCTCGTCGACATGGCCCAGGGCTTTCCCGGGCTCGAAGGCCTGGACCTGGCCAAGGACGTCAGCTGCGCCCAGACCTATTCCTGGGACACCACGATGTGGAAACTGGGCCAAGGCTACGGCACCCAGACGGCGCCCAAGCATCACGTCGTCGCCGTCGATTTTGGCGCCAAACAGAACATCCTGCGTTGCCTCGCGGCCGAGGGCTGCAAGGTCACCGTGGTGCCGGCAACGGCCACCGCCGAAGATATCTTGGCTCATAAACCCGATGGGCTTTTTCTTTCCAACGGCCCGGGCGACCCGGCGGCGACCGGCGCATACGCCGTGCCCATGGTTCAGGGCGTGATGGCGACCGGCCTGCCCGTGTTCGGCATCTGCCTGGGCCACCAGATCCTGGCCCTGGCGCTCGGCGCCAAGACGTCGAAGATGCACCTGGGCCACCGCGGCGCCAACCAGCCGGTGAAGGACCTGGAGACCGGCAAGGTCGAAATCACCTCGCAGAACCACGGCTTCGTGGTCGAACGGGGCAGCCTGCCCCAGGGCGTGATCGAAACCCACCGCTCCCTGTTCGACGGCGCCCTCGAAGGCATCCGCGTCGAGGGCAAGCCCGTGTTCTCCGTGCAGTATCATCCGGAAGCCTCACCGGGCCCGCAGGATTCGCACTATCTCTTCAAGCGGTTCGTCGCGCTGATGGATGAAAAAGGTAACCACTGAGACGGTGAGGCAGTGAGATAAAAGGATGAGGCATCCGGCCGTTCCCAATGACCCGCTGACCGAGAAGGTTATCGGGCTTGCGATTGAAGTCCATCGTCACCTGGGACCCGGCCTTTTGGAATCCGCCTATGAGGAATGCCTTTGTTTTGAACTGAAGGCCAACAGTATCGAGCATGACAGGCAAGTGCCTCTGCCTGTTACCTATAAGAGCGCGAAGTTGGAATGCGGTTATCGAATGGATGCGGTCGTCGAAGGTGAGCTTGTTATCGAATTGAAAACGGTTGATCGCTTGTTACCCATCCATGAAGCCCAACTGTTGACGTATCTGAAGCTGAGCGGGTTGAAGACAGGGCTTTTGCTGAACTTCAACTCAAGTGTCCTAAAGGACGGAATCCGGAGGTTGGTGCTTTGATTTCTCTCACCCTTTCTTCTCACCGCCTCATTGTCTCAGTGGTTCATTCTTAAAATGCCTAAAAGAACAGACATCTCCTCGATCCTCATCATCGGCGCCGGGCCCATCGTCATCGGCCAGGCCTGTGAGTTCGATTATTCCGGCGCGCAGGCCTGCAAGGCGCTGCGCGAGGAAGGTTACCGGGTCATCCTGGTCAACTCGAACCCGGCCACCATCATGACCGACCCGAGCATGGCCGACGCGACCTATATCGAGCCGATCACGCCCGAGTTCGTGGAAAAGATCATCGCCAAGGAACGGCCCGACGCGCTGCTGCCGACCATGGGCGGGCAGACGGGCCTGAACACGGGCATCGCGCTGGCTGAAAACGGTGTCTTGGAAAAATACGGGGTCGAGATGATCGGCGCCGACGCCGAGGTCATCGCCAAGGCCGAGGACCGCCAGAAGTTCCGCGACGCCATGGAGAAGATCGGCCTGGAAAGCCCGAAATCGCGGGTCGTCAATTCCATGGCCGACGCCTACGAAGCCCTGAACGAGGTCGGCCTGCCGGCCATCATCCGCCCGTCCTTCACCATGGGCGGCATCGGCGGCGGCATCGCCTATACCCGGCCCGAGTTCGAAAAGATCGTCGCCGGCGGCCTGGCCGCCAGCCCGGTCACGGAAGTCCTGGTCGAGGAAAGCGTTCTGGGCTGGAAGGAATACGAGA
>DNMS01000262.1:4389-14256 GCA_003488105.1 Rhodospirillaceae bacterium | reverse complement strand
CCAGGACGGATCGAAGGTCGATCCGGGCGTGCGCGCGTCCTACATCTTCAATTCAACCATCGCCGGGATCGAGGACGCGGACGCGTTGTTGATCGTGGGCGCCAACCCGCGCTGGGAAGCGCCCGTGCTCAACGCCCGCATCCGCAAGCGGTATCTGATGGGCAAGTTCCCCATCGCCGCCGTCGGTCCGGCCGTGGATTTGAGTTATCCCGTGGACTGGCTGGGCGAGGGACCCGACGTTCTGTCGCAGATCGCCGCCGGCAGCCATCCCTTTGCCGAAATCCTGAAGACGGCCGAACGGCCCATGATCATCGTCGGTTCGGGCGCCGTGGCGCGCCCCGATGGCGCGGCGGTGCTGGGCCTGGCGCGCCAGGTCGCGGAAACGGCCGGGGCGGTGACGGCGGACTGGAACGGTTTCAACGTGTTGCAGCGCGCGGCGTCCCGCGTCGGCGGCCTGGACCTGGGCTTCGTGCCCGGCGACGGCGGCATGGACACGGGCCGCATCCTGGATGGCGCGGCGACCGGCGACATCAAGGTTATCTATCTTCTGGGTGCCGACGAGATCGACACCAAGGACCTGGATAAGCCCTTCGTTATCTATCAAGGCCACCACGGCGACGCGGGTGCTCATGTCGCCGACGTGATCCTGCCGGGGGCGGCCTATACGGAAAAAGACGCGACCTACGTGAACCTGGAAGGGCGCGTGCAGCGCGGCCAGCTGGCTGTCTATCCGCCGGGCGATGCCCGCGAGGATTGGAAGATCATCCGCGCCCTGTCGGACGCCCTGAATGCCACGCTGCCTTACACGACCCTGGCCGATGTGCGCCGGGGCCTGGTCAAGGCCAACCCCGTGTTCCAAGGCATCGACGACATCCAGGCCGCGTCCTGGGGAGAGTTCGGGACGACCGGCGAAGTGTCCGGCGCGTTCACTTATCCGATCGCCAATTTCTACATGACCGATCCGATCAGCCGTGCGTCCGCCACCATGGCTGAATGCACGGACGAAATTCTCGGCGGCGGGGAAGGGAAGACCGGCACCGATGGTTGAGGCCTGGAACAGCTGGATCTGGCCGACGGTCTGGATCGTCCTGAAAATCCTTGTGATCGTGGTGCCGATTCTGCTTTCGGTCGCCTATCTGACCCTGTTCGAGCGCAAGGTCATCGGTGCCATGCAACTGCGCAAGGGCCCGAACGTGGTCGGTCCCTTCGGCCTGTTCCAGCCTTTGGCCGACGGCGCCAAGCTGTTCCTCAAGGAAATGATCATCCCGTCGGGCGCCAATCCGGGGGTGTTCATCCTGGCGCCCTGCGTGACCTTCGCGCTCGCGCTCATGGCCTGGGCCGTTATCCCCTTCGGCGAGGGCTTGGTTCTGGCCGATATCAACGTCGGCATTCTGTATCTGTTCGCGATCTCGTCGCTTGGTGTCTACGGCATCCTGATGGCCGGTTGGGCCTCCAACTCGCGCTACGCCTTCTTAGGCGCGCTTCGTTCTGCCGCGCAGATGGTGTCCTACGAAGTCTCCATGGGCTTCGTCATCATTACCGTGCTGCTCTGCGTCGGTTCGCTGAACCTGTCGGCGATCGTCGAGGCCCAGCGCGACCTGTGGTTCGTCATTCCGCTGTTCCCCATGGCCGTGGTGTTCTTCATCTCGACCCTGGCCGAAACCAACCGCCATCCCTTCGATCTGCCGGAGGCCGAGGCCGAATTGGTCGCCGGCTACAACGTTGAATATTCGGGCATGGCCTTCGCCCTGTTCTTCCTGGGTGAATACGCCAACATGATCCTGATGTCGGCGATGACGACGATCCTGTTCCTGGGCGGCTGGCTGCCGCCGCTGTCGATCGAACCGCTGACCTGGATTCCCGGGCCGATCTGGTTCGCGGCCAAGATCGCGTTCTGTCTGTTCATCTTCATCTGGGTGCGCGCGACCTTCCCGCGCTATCGCTACGACCAGTTGATGCGCCTCGGCTGGAAAGTGTTCCTGCCGATCTCGTTGTTCGCCGTCGCGGCCGTGGCCGGTGTGTTGCTGGCCTTCGGCTGGGTTCCCACCCCGGTCGCCGGTTAAGGGTTTAGGAGAGTTCCATGAGCTTCATCGGACAAAGCGCCAAGGCCCTGTTCCTGAAGGAACTTGTCGCCGGCATGGCGCTGACGCTCAAGTACTTCACCAAGCCCAAGGTGACCTTGAACTATCCCTATGAAAAAGGCCCGTTGAGCCCGCGGTTCCGCGGCGAACACGCGCTGCGCCGTTATCCCAACGGCGAAGAACGCTGCATCGCCTGCAAGCTGTGCGAGGCGATCTGCCCGGCCCAGGCCATCACCATCGAGGCCGAACCGCGCGCCGACGGCTCGCGCCGCACCACGCGCTACGACATCGACATGGTGAAGTGTATTTATTGCGGTTATTGCGAGGAAGCCTGCCCGGTCGACGCCATCGTCGAGGGCCCGAACTTCGAATACGCCACGGAAACCCGCGAGGAATTGCTGTACGACAAGGACAAGCTGTTGGCCAACGGCGACCGCTGGGAAACGGAACTGGCCGAGCGGCTGCGCGCCGACGCGCCCTACCGCTGACAATTCCCCCTGATCGGGGTCGAAACGAGACGATTAAGGACTGACGAGGAAAGTATGAGGGGAATTGAGGACAAAGGCCGCGCCATGGCGTGGACAGGGAACGTGAAGGGAGGCGGCAGATGATCGTCGAAGCCCTGGCGTTCTACATGTTCGCCTTCATCGCCGTGGCCGCGGGTGTGCTGGTCATTTCCTCCAAGAATCCCGTTCATTCGGTGCTGTTCCTGATCCTGGCGTTCTTCAATTCGGCCGGGCTGTTCGTGCTGCTGGGGGCCGAATTCCTGGCCATGATCCTGGTCGTCGTCTATGTCGGCGCCGTCGCCGTGCTGTTCATGTTCGTGGTCATGATGCTGGACATCAACTTCACGGAACTGCGCTCGGGCTTTCTACAGTATCTGCCGTTCGGCGGGCTGGTCGGCCTGATCCTGCTGGTGGAAATGGTCGTCGTGGCCGGCGGCTGGCAGTCCATCGCCGGCGGCGCCAAGCTGGCCGAGGCGTCGGCCCCGATCGTCAAGGGCACGACCAACACTCATGCCCTGGGTGAGATCGTCTACACACACTATGTCTACCTGTTCCAGGCCGCGGGCCTGATTCTGCTGGTCGCCATGATCGGCGCCATCGTGCTGACCCATCGGCGGCGTACCGGCGTCAAACGGCAGCGCATCGCCGATCAGAACGCGCGCGGCACGGACACGGTCGAGGTCCGCAAGGTCGAAGTCGGGAAGGGGATCTGAGCATGTTTGAAATCGGCCTGTCTCACTACCTGACCGTCGCGGCGATCCTGTTCACGCTGGGCATCTTCGGCATCTTCCTGAACCGCAAGAACGTCATCATCATCTTGATGTCGGTCGAATTGATGCTGCTGGCGGTGAACATCAACCTGGTCGCGTTCTCATCCCACCTGGGCGATCTGGTCGGCCAGGTGTTTGCGTTGTTCGTGCTGACCGTCGCCGCCGCCGAGGCGGCCATCGGCCTCGCCATCCTGGTCGTGTACTTCCGCAACCGCGGGTCCATCGATGTCGAAGACATCAACATGATGAAGGGCTAGGGAGCGGCTCATGATCGAAATTCTCGCTGTCTTCCTGCCGCTCGTCGGCGCGGCCCTGGCCGGTGTGATCGTGTTCATGCCGCAGGCGGACAAACACAAGCAGCACACCATGGACACCCTGGCGCAGTGGATCACCTGCACCGGCTTGGTGTTGTCGGCCATCTGCGCGATCATCCTGTTCAAGGACGTGGCGCTCGACGGCAATGCCCGGGTGACGGAACTGTTCACCTGGATCGATTCCGGCAGCCTGGAGGTTTCCTGGGCGCTGCGGGTCGATCAGCTGACCTCGGTCATGATGATCGTCGTGACCGGCGTGTCGGCCATGGTGCACATCTATTCCTGCGGTTACATGCACCACGACAAGTCGATCCCCCGGTTCATGAGCTATCTCAGCCTGTTCACCTACTTCATGCTGATGCTCATCACCTCGGACAACCTGGTGCAGCTGTTCTTCGGTTGGGAAGGGGTCGGGCTTGCGTCTTACCTGCTGATCGGATTCTGGTACGATCGCCCGTCGGCCAACTCGGCCGCCATCAAGGCCTTCGTGGTCAACCGAGTCGGTGACTTCGGCTTCGCGCTCGGCATCTTCGCGACCTTCATGCTGTTCGACACGGTCAATCTGGACACCATCTTCCAGGCCGTGCCCGGCAAGGCCGATGCCACGCTGAACGTGTTCGGCGGCGAATTCCATGCGCTGACCGTGTGCTGCCTGCTGCTGTTCGTGGGCGCCATGGGCAAATCGGCGCAGTTGGGCCTGCATACCTGGCTGCCGGACGCCATGGAGGGCCCGACGCCCGTGTCGGCGCTGATCCACGCGGCGACCATGGTCACGGCCGGGATCTTCATGGTCGCGCGTCTGTCGCCGATGTTCGAATATTCCGAGGTCGCGCTGACCGTGGTCACCATCGTCGGCGCCTCGACCTGTATTTTCGCGGCGACCATCGGCTGCGTGCAGAACGACATCAAGCGGGTGATCGCCTATTCGACCTGCTCACAGCTGGGCTATATGTTCTTCGCCTGCGGCGTGTCGGCCTATTCGGCGGGCATCTTCCACCTGATGACCCACGGCTTCTTCAAGGCGCTGCTGTTCCTGGGCGCCGGCTCGGTCATCCACGCCATGTCCGACGAACAGGACATGCGCAAGATGGGCGGCATCTGGAAGCATATTAAGGTGACCTACATCCTGATGTGGATCGGATCGCTGGCGCTGGCCGGGATTCCGCCCTTCGCCGGGTTCTATTCCAAGGACATCGTGCTGGAAGCCGCCTGGGGGGCCCATACGGGCGTCGGCCAGTACGCGTTCTGGCTTGGCATCACGGCCGCCTTCCTGACGGCGTTCTATTCCTGGCGTCTGCTGATCATGACGTTCCACGGCGCGCCGCGCGCCGACGAGACGACCATGGCCCATGTCCACGAAAGCCCGATGGTCATGGTTCTGCCGCTGGTCGTGCTGGCCGCCGGCGCCTGTCTAGCCGGGGTGCTGGCCTATGACCTGATGGTCGGTCATCACATGGCGGAATTCTGGGGCAAGTCCATTGTCGTGCTGGAGCACCACAAGGCTTTGGAAAACGCCCATCACGTGCCGCTTTGGGTGAAGCTGCTGCCGCTTGTCGTCGGCGTTGCCGGGATCGCCATGGCCTATGTGTTCTACATGTTCGCGCCGGGCATCCCGGGGGCGATCGCCGCCAGGTTCCAGGGCATTTACCAGTTCCTGCTCAACAAATGGTATTTCGACGAGCTGTACGACAAGATTTTCGTCCGGCCGTCCTTCTACCTGGGGCGCAATCTCTGGAAAACGGGTGACGGCACGCTGATCGACGGGCTTGGCCCCGACGGCGTGTCCGCCGCCGTGAAGTACATCGCACGCCGCGCGTCGGCGTTGCAGACCGGTTACCTCTACCATTACGCCTTCGCCATGCTGGCGGGCATCGTGGTGCTGGTGACCTGGTATCTACTGACGAAGGCGGGGTGAGACGACCATGGATTGGCCCATTCTATCGCTGGTCACCTTTCTTCCGCTTGTCGGCGTGGCGCTGATCGCGTTCATCCCGGCGGACAACCCGGAAAATTCGCGGCGCGTGGCGTTGTGGGTGTCGGGCGGCACGTTCATCGTATCGCTGTTGATCTGGTTCAACTTCGACCGCACCACGGCGGCCATGCAGTTCGTCGAGGAAGCGGCTTGGATGCCCATGGCCGGGATCGCCTATCGGGTCGGCATCGACGGCATTTCCATGCTGTTCGTGCTGCTGACCACGCTGCTGACGCCGCTTTGCATCCTGGCCAGCTGGGAATCGATCAAGGTCCGCGTGAAGGAATACATGATCGCCTTCCTGATCCTGGAAACCTTCATGGTCGGCATGTTCGTCGCCCTCGACCTGTTCCTGTTCTACATCTTCTTCGAAGCGGTCCTGATCCCGATGTTCATCATCATCGGTGTGTGGGGCGGCCCGCGGCGCATCTATGCCTCGTTCAAGATGTTCCTCTACACCCTGCTGGGCTCGGTGCTGATGCTGCTGGCCATGCTGGCCATGTATTTCGACGCCGGGACCACGGATATCACCAAGCTTCTGGTGCATGACTTCCCGACCGCGCTCGAACCCTGGCTGTGGCTCGCCTTCTTCGCGTCCTTCGCGATCAAGATGCCGATGTGGCCGGTGCATACCTGGCTGCCCGACGCCCACGTCGAAGCGCCGACGGCGGGCTCGGTCATCCTGGCCGGGGTGCTGCTGAAGTTCGGCGGCTACGGCTTCCTGCGCTTCTCCCTGCCCATGTTCCCCGAAGCCAGCGTCATGTTCACGCCGCTGATCTACACCTTGTCGATCATCGCGGTGATCTACACCTCCCTGGTCGCCCTGGCCCAGGAAGACATGAAGAAGCTGATCGCCTATTCATCGGTCGCCCATATGGGGTTCGTGACCATCGGCGCCTTCACCATGACGGTGCAGGGGGTCGAGGGGGCGATCTATCAGATGCTCAGCCACGGTGTCGTGTCGGCGGCCCTGTTCCTGATCGTCGGCGTCGTCTACGACCGCGAGCATTCGCGCGAGATCACCCATTACGGCGGGCTGGTCGAACGCATGCCGGTCTACGGCATTACCTTCATGCTGTTCATGCTGGCCTCCGTCGGCCTGCCGGGTACGGGTGGGTTCGTCGGCGAATTCCTGGTTCTCATGGGCGCCTTCCAAGCCAATTCCTGGGTCGCGGCGCTGGCCGCCACGGGCGTCATCCTGGGGGCCGTCTATATGCTTTACCTCTACCGCCGGATCATCTTCGGCAAGCTGACCAAAGAACACCTGGGCAAGATCCTCGACATGGATAAGCGCGAGATCGCGGTGTTCGCGCCGCTTGTCGTCGTGACCCTGTGGATGGGGATTTATCCGTCATCGTTCCTTGACGTCATGCATGTGTCCGTTGAAAACCTGCTGAAGCATGTTGAAACGGCATTGGCCGCGGCCGGCCATTCCAATCTGGCCGGGCGCTAAGGGAGAACCGGACGAGATGTCGATCGATCAAATCATTCCGGCCCTGCCCGAAATCTTCGTCGCCTGCATGATCATGGCGCTGCTGATGCTGGGCGTGTTCCAAAAGGGCGCGCTCGCCGATCAGGACGTGAAAAGTTTCCGCCTGATTTCGGGGCTTTCCGTGGGCGTGCTGGGCCTGACCATCCTGTTGGTCGTCATGCTGGCCGACCGTCAGTTGATGGCCTTCAACAACATGTTCGTCGTCGACGGCTTCGCGACTTATGCCAAGGTCCTGGTGCTGATCGCGTCCGGCTGCGCCATCGTGCTGTCGGCGGGCTACATGGAACGCAACGGCGTGGCGCGGTTCGAATATGCCGTTCTGGTCGTGTTCGCGACCCTCGGCATGATGATGATGATCTCTGCCAACGACCTGATCTCGCTCTACATGGGGCTCGAGATGCAGTCGCTGTCGCTCTACGTCATCGCCTCGTTCCAGCGCGACGACCAGCGGTCGACCGAAGCAGGCTTGAAGTACTTCGTTCTCGGCGCCCTGGCCTCGGGCATGCTGCTGTACGGCGCCTCCATGGTCTACGGGTTCTCCGGCACCACCAACTTCTCGGTCCTGGCCGATCTGTTGAAGGGCGGCGCACCCTCGGTCGGTCTGGTCGTCGGCATCGTCTTCGTGGTCGCGGGGCTGGCGTTCAAGGTCTCGGCCGTGCCGTTCCATATGTGGACGCCTGACGTCTACGAAGGCGCGCCGACGCCGGTCACGGCCTTCTTCGCCGTGGCCCCCAAGATTGCCGCCCTGGCCCTGTTCACCCGCGTGATGATGGAGCCCTTCGGCGAGGCCGCCGACAGTTGGCGTCAGGTCATCATCTTCATTTCCGTCGCCTCGATGATCCTGGGTGCGGTCGCCGCCGTGGCACAGAAGAACATCAAGCGCCTGATGGCCTATAGTTCCATCGGCCATGTCGGCTATGCCCTGATCGGGCTGTGCGTCGCCAACGAGACGGGCGTACGCGGCATTCTGGTCTATCTCGCGATCTATCTGGTGATGAACGTCGGCGCCTTCGCCTGCATCCTGTGCATGAAGCGCGGCGACCGCATGGTCGAACAGATTTCCGATCTGGCCGGCATGTCCAAGACCCACCCGACCATCGCCTTCGCGTTCCTGGTCTTCATGTTCTCCATGGCCGGTGTGCCGCCGCTGGCCGGCTTCTTTGCCAAGCTTTACATTTTCTGGGCGGCCGTCGATGCCGGCCTGATGGCGGTCGCGATCATCGGTGTGCTGACCAGCGTCATCGGCGCGTTCTATTACCTGCGCATCGTGCGGGTGATGTACTTCGAGGATGCCGAGGATCCGTTGGACGCCGGCGTCAGCCGTGAATTGAAAATTCTGATCGGCGTCACGGCTTTCATCATCTGCTTCTTCTTTATTCAGCCGAATCTGATCCTGGAGCCCGCGGCGGCGGCGGCGAAAGCCCTCCTTGCAGGGTAGAGAGTGAAGTCCGTCATGGACGCGCCAAGACTCCCGTCACTGTTCACCCTTGTCGAACTCGACACGGTCGACAGCACCAATGCGGAAGCCCGACGCCGGGCCGAGCAGGGGGCTGAGGCCGCCCCCGAGGGCACCCTGGTCTGGGCCGCCGAGCAGACCGCCGGGCGGGGTCGCCGGGGCCGCACCTGGGTCAGCCCCAAGGGCAATTTCTACGCCTCCATCATCCTGCGCCCGGACGTGCCGCTCAAAGACGCGGCGCAGTTCGGTTTCGTCGCCTCACTCGCCGTGTTCGACGCCATCGGCAGCCTGGCCCAGCCGGGCACGGAAGCCCATACCAAATGGCCCAACGACGTGCTGATTTCCGGGCGCAAGGTCGCGGGCATTCTGCTGGAGGCCCAGGGCGCCGCGTCCGCCGACGCGCAGCCCGATTTCGTCATCGTCGGTGTCGGCGTCAACCTGCGCAGCTTTCCCGAGGATGTGGAGTTCCCGGCGACGTCCATGTTGGACGAGGGAACGACTGTTCTGGTGCCCGAATTTCTTGAAATCTTTGGGCGGCATTTCCTGGCCTGGACCCGCATCTGGGTCGACGAGGGGTTTGAGCGCCTGCGTAAGAATTGGCTGTGGCGCTGCGATCAGGTTGGGAAGGAGGTCGAAGTGCGGCTTGCCAACGAAACCCTGACCGGCACCTTCAAGGATCTGGACGACAGCGGCGCATTGATCCTGGAAACGTCCTCCGGCCTGCGCACGATCACCGCCGGCGACGTCTTTTTCCCGCAAAGCCGGGACGCCTGAGGGCGGGACGGGGCATCATGCTGCTGGCAATCGATTCCGGAAACACCAACATCGTCTTCGCCGTGTTCGGCGATGACGGCGCCATCAAGGGTTCCTGGCGCGCCAATTCCAAGCTGGAGCGCACCAAGGACGAACACGCCGTCTGGCTGCGCCCGCTCATGGAAATGAACGGTATTGACCCGGCCGCCATCACCCATGCCATTCTGGCCACGGTGGTGCCCAACAACCGTTTTCCCCTGGTCGGGCTGTGCCGCGACTATTTCGGGATCGAACCCCTGGTGATCGGCGACGCAGATGTCGACCTGGGCATCAAGGTGCTGGTCGACCGCCCGGAACAGGTCGGGGCCGACCGTTTGGTCAACACGGTGGCGGCCCATGCCAAATACGGCGGGCCGCTGATCATCGTCGATTTCGGCACGGCGACGACCTTCGATGTCATTGACGGGCAGGGCAGCTATATGGGCGGCGTCATTTCGCCTGGCATCAACCTGTCCCTGGAGGC